>DWUX01000027.1 GCA_019120545.1 Candidatus Blautia stercoripullorum
AATGTATAAATATTCTCGATTTTGATTAATGCGACAGCTCCATTGCTTTATACATGCCATTTTTCGCTTTTCTTCTGAGACCTTCTCTTTATTTCTCGATATATCCCCTTAGGTATGACAGCCGTTCCGTAGGGCTTATATTTATATAATTCGGCCCGGAATCCTCTGAGCCCCAGAGCCGGAAAGTTCTGCCTGCGCAGCCTTGCTTCTCTCCTGCGGCTCTGAAAGGTCCTCTTTTTATAGCTGTCTTTCTCCTCCCGGTAATATAGCAGGATTTTCTCCAGATTACAGCCATAGCTGCCCGCCCTGTGAAGGCGGATAAAAAGTTCATAGTCTTCACACCTCCGGCACAGATCTGAGGCGTTGTAAAGACCATATTTTTCAAAAATTTCTCTTCGGAACATCACCGAAGGGTGGATATAGGGAGAAAAGGAAAGGAAATCTTCTCTTTGAGGAATGGCTTCCAGCCGCCGTATGCCCCACAGCTTCTCTCCTTCCAGAAGAGCCGCGGCGGATCCTACATAGTCAAACTGTGGAGTAACGTCCAGAAAAGCCTTCTGTACCTCCAGGCGATGAGGAAGGGAAATATCGTCCCCGTCCATACGGGCCAGATACTCTCCCTTTGCTGCCCGGATACATTGATTCAGACCATAGGCGATCCCACGGTTTTCTTCACCCCGGAGGATACGGATCCTGGGATCCAGTTGGCTGATTTTTTCGATAAACCGCCGGCATTCTTCGTCGGATCCATCGTCGTAGATGAGAAATTCAAACTCATTAAAACTCTGATTCAAGATGGATTCCACCGCCGCTTTCAGCCAGTGGAAAGGCCGGGGATTGTAAAGGCTCATGATGACACTGATCTTTGGTACGGAAGTCATTTTCATCTTCTCCTTTCCATGCGATCTTATATACCTGTTCCATATAAAGTCTGCTCTCTTCTTTTCCGAATCTCCAGCTGTCCTTTCTGGCTCTGACAGCCATTTTCTTTCTGAGTATGGGGTTTTCATAGAGAATATGAATAGCTGTCGCGAAATCCTCCGCATTTCTGGGCGGACACAGAAGGCCGTTTTCTCCATGACGGATATATTCCCTGGTTCCCCGGTTGTCTGCGCCGATCACAGGAACTCCGCAGGCCATAGCCTCTAATGCCGCCATGCCCAGCCCTTCCCGGACAGATGGGAAAAGAAAGATATCCGCTCCCTGAAGGAGAAAATCCAGATCCTTGCGAAAGCCGAGAAAGGTCACCTTCTCTTCAAGCCCCAGACGGGCGGTCTGCTCTTCCAGTGCCTGACGGTAGGGCCCTTCTCCGCAGATATAGTAGCGGAAAGGCAGATCTTTAAGCTTCTCTAAAGCTTTTAACACTGTCTGATAATTTTTCTCCTTATCTAAAAGAGCTGCCGTCAGAAGACACAGCTCTCCGCTCCCAAGCCCCAGGGCCTGTCTGGCCTCCTGTCTCTTTTCAAACTGAACCCGGAATTTCTCCCGGTCAACTCCTACACCGGGTATTTTCATAACCCAGCCGGAATCCCTGAGAGAAAAGCTCCTGGCCCTTTTTTCATCTTCCCGGTTAATGGTTACAAGAATATCCGTATATCTGGCCAGAAAACGTTCTGCCTGATAATAAAGCAGCCAGTTTTTCAGACCGGCGCCTTTATAAAAATGAAAACCATGGGCAGTATAGATCACTGTTACCTTTCTTTTGGAAAGTCTCGCTGCCAGACGTCCCAGCGCCGCTCCCACAGGGGTGTGGCAGTGGAGCGTGTCGATCTCTTCTTTTTCAATGATCTTTATAAGACTTTTCAGTGCTCTGAAATTTTCTTTTATCTGATAGGGGGATTTCTGAATAGGAATGGAATGGGTCACGATTCCCTTATCCTCAAAATATTCCTGGTCAAAAACGTAAGCCGGATTCTCAAAGTTTGACGCATAATGGATCTGCGCATTCCGGCTTTTTAAAATTTCTACGGTGTTTTTTTCAAACTGCCATAAAAATCCGCTGACCGTTGTGACGATCAAAACCTTATGTGTCATTTTTCTTTGCTCCTTTCTGTCAGGGGAAACCCCTGGTGCTTGTTCGTTACGGCTACAGTGTAACAGGTGCAAAAAAAGATTTCCTTATGAATCCGCTGGAAAAGAAAACGGATTCTGGAAGAACTTCCTCCGGAATCCGTTTCTGAAATAGGGAAATGGGGTTTTACATATTTAATTTTTCTGCAAAATCGGCCATTGCTTCAGATACCTTGATCTGCTGTGGACAGACTTCTTCACAGCTTCTGCATCCTATACAGGCGCTTGGAAGCTTGTCTTTCGGATAAGAAGACAAAGCCATAGGCGCGATAAATCCACCCTTGGTAAAGCAGTGCTCGTTATAGAGAGCCAGCAGGGTAGGAATATCCAGTTCCTGAGGACAGTGGCTTACGCAGTAATGACAGGCTGTACATGGAAGAGCGATCTTCTGTACCATTTCATCAGCCATAGCCAGCAGATTTTTCATTTCTTCCTCTGACAGCGGTTTGTCTTCCTGGAAGGTATGTATATTATCCTTCATCTGTTCCATATTAGACATACCGGACAGTACTACAGTAACCTCCGGAATAGACTGCAGGAAACGGAATGCCCAGGCAGGGATTCCCTCATCCGGACGCATAGCTTTTAATTTTGCTTCTTCTTCCTGGGTAAGATTTGCCAGACGGCCGCCTCTTAAAGGCTCCATAACCCATACAGGGATATTGTATTTCTTCAGCAGCTCTACCTTTGCTTTTGCATCCTGGAAACTCCAGTCTAAGTAATTCAGCTGGATCTGGCAGAATTCCATGCTCTTTCCATATTTCTCCAGGAACCGTTTCATTACATCATAGCTTCCATGAGCGGAAAATCCAAGATGACGGATCCTTCCGTTTTCTTTCTGCTTCATTAAATAGTCATAGATTCCGTACTTTTCATCCAGATATGCGTCAATGTTCATCTCACATACATTATGGAATAAATAGAAATCAAAGTATTCTACCTGGCATTTTTCCAGCTGTTTCTCAAAAATCTCTTCTACCTTGTCCATGTTGGAAAGATCATATCCCGGGAATTTAGTAGCCAGATAAAAGCTGTCTCTTGGATACTCTTTTAAAGCTCTTCCCATTACCAGCTCGGAGTTGCCGTCATGGTAGCCCCAGGCGGTGTCATAATAGTTTACGCCCTGTTCCATAGCGTAAGCAACCATTTCCTTTGCCGCAGCTTCGTCGATCTTAGAATCATCTCCGTCAATAACAGGAAGACGCATGGCGCCCATGCCCAGAGCAGATAATTTCAAATCCTGAAAATCTTTGTAAATCATAATTTTGCCTCCTTTTATTTTTGTCCATTGAGATCTGTCACATAGTACGCAGATCTGTATTCTATGATATTATAATACCTGGAGTGAACTTCAAGTCAATTATTTTGTAAGAATAATCTCACCTTTTGAGTTTTCATCATCCCGGATGATCTCGCCCACTTCCGGAACCTGGATGCAGCCGGAAAGAGGATTTTTGATACTGATCACAGGGGTGGTGATGGTAGCTGTCACATCGGATTTTTCAAAGCTCAGGTCTGTATCGATCATTTCACAGTCGATCAGCTTCAGATTTTTGCAGTAGCAAAGAGGCTGTGTGCCGATGATCTTGCAGTTTTCCAGTGTCAGTCCATCGCTGTACCAGGCCAGGTATTCTCCTTTTACAATGCTGTTCTTTACAAGGACGTTTTTTGCATGCCAGAAAGCGTCTTTGGTATCCAGCTCACAGTTTTCAAATACTGCGTTTTCAATGTACTGGAAAGAATATTTGCCCTTCATTTTCAGATTATGAAAATACAGGTTCTGAGAACGCATCATAAAATATTCGCTTTGCGCGGTGCAGTCCTGCATATTCAGTTCCTTCACGGACCATCCGAATTCCGGAGAATCAATATCGCAGCCTTTCATGATAATATCGCTGCATTCTCTGAGGGCTTTAATTCCATGAAGCTTTGTGTCTGTGATCTCCACATGGTCGGAATACCACAGAGCCGCACGGCAAAGGGGAGTCATCTCCGAATCTGCGATCTTCAGACGATGGTCATGCCAGAAGGGATAACGCAGATTGCAGAAGCAGTGTTCCACGTCAATATCACTGCTCTCTTTTAAAGCGCTTTCCCCGTCTGCCGGTCCGTCAAAGGAACAGTTTTTTACCAGAATATCCTGGCTCCCATAAAGGGCTCTTTCCATATCAAAAGTTTGATTTTCAATTGTTTTCATATTCACATTCCTCCCTATTTTCCTGTATTTAAGCCTTCCTGTGCTCGATCTGATAGATCAGATAATCCAGGCAGGTGATCTGACGTTCTTCTTTATGGATCTTATGGAGCAGTTTTTCTCTGTGAGCCGTCAGCAGATTTATCTGCTCTTCTTCCCTGCTTTGAGGAATTTCCATAAATTTACGGATCAGTTCTCTGCCGCATCCGGCGTCCTTCAGGTTCTGCAGCAGATCTTTTTGAGATGATTCTTCCAAAGGATCCCTCTCCTTTCTATGGACGGTTCTTTTCTTCTTCTAATCTATCACTATAGGTAAAAAATATCAAATACCCAAAAAGTATAGACTTCCATAGCTTTTTTCTATTCATGGAAAACCTCAAAAGCAGCGCCTGTATCCGGAGATTTTCCGGCGGTACAGGCGCTGGCGTTCTATTTTTTATGGAGAAAACAGGGTTATTTCCCGAAATATCCTGCGATCTCTTTCATTCTTTCTCCCTGTTTTACATGGAAAGGACATCTGGAATCGCAGTGGCCGCACCGGATACAGGCAGAAGCTTTCACTTCCAGCTTTCTGTAATGATCTGCTGCCAGAATGTCGCCGGCTTTTGCAAGATCGTAATACTTGTTGAGCAGGCCTACGTTCAGTCCTTTGGGACAGGGCTGGCAGTGGTTGCAGTACACA
>DWUX01000028.1 GCA_019120545.1 Candidatus Blautia stercoripullorum
CTATGCTCGACAAATTCGCATAAAATGTATAAATATTCCTGAAGCATGGTTGACGCCACAGCTTCTTTTTATGTATGATTTTTGGCTTTTTCGAAGGAATGGATCCAGTCGGATTTCAGAAAATAAATGAAAAATACAATGGAGCTTAAAGTCCAGGTTAAGGGATAGGCCCAGAAAATCACCCGGATGTCCGGGATCAGCCGTACCATTGCGGTAATATAAGTCACCCGGATGATGCACCAGCATACCAGCATGACCAGCATTGGAACTGTAGATTTTCCCGCTCCTCTCAGGATTCCGGCCATACAGTGAGAAAAGGCCAGAAGAAAATAAAATAATGTAGCGACATGAGCCTGGGCTGTTCCGTAAGAGACAACCTCCGGCGTGCTGCTGAAAGCTGAGATCAGCACAGGCGCCAGTCCATAAATGACCAGACCGATCAGCTCGGCAATGGTAATGGAACATAAAACGCCGAAAACCGCTCCCTTTTTTGCTCTGCCGTATTCTTTTGCACCTAAGTTCTGGCTGATAAAGGTGGTGAGGGCCAGGGCAAAGCAGGTAATGGGCAGAAAGCCGAAGCCTTCTACCTTAGAATAAGAGCCGCAGCCGGCCACGGCCATTTCTCCGAATTTATTAATGTTAGACTGGACGACCACATTAGCCAGAGAAATGATAGAGTTCTGAAGACCTGAAGGAAGTCCGTTAGAAATAATCTGCCGTAGCACCAGAAAGTCAATACGGATTTTGGAAATATGCACCCGGTATTCTTCAGGGCTTTTCATCAGTTGTCCCAGGCAGAGGAAGGCGCTGATAAACTGAGAAATAATAGTGGCCAGAGCCGCAGATCCTACACCCCAGTGAAAGACGCCTACAAACAAAAGGTCCAGCACAATGTTTACAATGGAGGAGATGACCAGGTAGATAAGAGGATGCCGGCTGTCTCCTACGGACTGAAGGATTCCTACCATGAAGTTGTACATGACAAAGGCAAGAGAACCGCAAAAATAAATACGGAAATAAGTAATGGAGTTAGGAAGCACTTCAGAAGGCGTTCCCATCAGGACAAGGATCTGAGGCGCCGCAAGGACTCCTATAAAAGTAAGGACCACTCCGCAGATCAGGCCAAGTGCCATAATGGTGTGGATCGTCCGCTGAACAATATGATACCTCTTTGCTCCGTAATACTTGGCAACAACTACTCCGGCGCCGATTGCCAGTCCGTTAAAAAATCCCACCATCAGAAAGATCAGATTTCCAGAAGAGCTGACAGCCGCCAGGGCGGTGCTTCCCAGAAATCTTCCCACGATAAGCGAGTCTGCAGTGTTATAAAGCTGCTGAAAAAGATTGCCGAAAAAAAGCGGTATGGCAAAAAAAATGATCCTTTTCCAAATAGGACCGGATGTCATAGAAACTGCTGAAGAATTACTGCTCATGATGTAAATGTTCCCCCTTATGTTTACAGTATTAATTCTTTGCTCTGTATAAAGAAAATGTAGATTTTTGTACAGAGAGTATATGAGTACAGTATAGTTCTATGAAAAGGAAAATGCAATGCTAACTCACAGTTCCTTATGCAAAGCAGTTTTCTTACTTGCTCCCATTCTGGGGAGAGGAGTATAATATTTTATAAAATTACAATAGAAGAAGGTCAAAACCATGTACATATCAGATTTACATATCCATTCCAGATTTTCCAGAGCTACCAGCAAGGAAGGAGATCCGGAACACCTGGAGCTCTGGGCCAGGAAAAAAGGGATCCATTTAGTGGGAACCGGGGATTTTACCCATCCTCAGTGGAGAGAAGAACTTAAAGAAAAACTGGAACCTGAAGGGAACGGGCTGTACAGGCTGAAAAAAGAATACCGGATACAGGATGGAGAAACTCCGGATTCTATAGAACCCCGGTTTGTGGTGACCGGAGAGATCAGTTCCATTTATAAAAAGAATGGCAAGACCAGAAAGGTCCATAACCTTCTGATCCTTCCAGGCCTGGAAGAAGGGGACCGGCTTTCCGCCCGTCTGGAGGAAATCGGAAACATTCATTCGGACGGCAGGCCTATCCTGGGTCTGGACTGCAGAGACCTTCTGGAGATCATGCTGGAAACAGTGCCCAACGGGATTTTTGTCCCCGCCCATATCTGGACGCCTCATTTTGCCATGTTCGGCGCTTTTTCAGGTTTTGATACGGTGGAGGAATGTTTTGAGGATCTGACCCCGTATATTCATGCGGTGGAAACCGGACTTTCCTCAGATCCTCCTATGAACTGGAGAGTTTCCGCCCTGGACAGGTATCAGCTGATTTCCAATTCAGACGCCCATTCTCCCGGGAAACTGGGACGGGAGGCGAACCTGATGGATACAGAGCTTTCCTATGAGGGACTTGAGAAAGCCATTCAGACCGGAGAAGGTTTAGAGGGAACCATTGAGTTTTTCCCGGAGGAAGGAAAGTATCATTATGACGGCCACAGGAAATGTCATTTATGTCTTTCTCCTGCTCAGACCAGAGAATATCAGGGACGCTGTCCGGTGTGCGGGAGAAAGCTGACGATCGGAGTAGAGCACCGGGTAGAAGAGCTGGCAGACCGTCCTGCCGGTTTTATAAAGAAGGGCGCGAAGGCATTTGAATCTCTTATGCCTTTACCTGAACTGATCGCCCAGGCTACAGGACATTCAGCTGGAAGCGCCGGGACAGAAAGAATTTATGGAGAGATGCTGCGGACTCTGGGGCCGGAGTTTGAAATCCTCAGGACCGTGCCTGTGGAAGATATTAAAAAACAGGCGGGATACTTTATCGGAGAAGGTGTGCAAAGGCTCCGGGAAGGACAGGTAGAGCGGCATCCGGGATTTGACGGAGAATATGGGACCATTAAGCTGTTCCGGGGAAGCGAGCTGGAGGACACCCAGGGGCAGATCAGCCTTTTCGACGGCTTCGGACTTGAGAATACAGTTCAGGCTCAGCCTGAACAAGAGAAACTGCAGATGATCCCGCCAGTTGGAAAGGTTTCCCAGAATGTGCCTGAAAAGGATCAGGCGAAGGAAGAGCTTCCCGTATTAAATGAGAAGCAGAGAGAAGCAGTGGAGAGCATCAGTCCTGTCACGGCGGTTATTGCAGGGCCGGGAACAGGAAAGACTAAGACTCTGATTGAGAAGATCCTTTTCCTCATAGAGAGAAGGAAAGTAAAGCCGTCTGAGATCACAGCAGTAACCTTTACAAACAAAGCGGCCCAGGAGATGAGGAGCCGTCTGGAAAAAGAGCTGGGAAATAAGAAAACACTCAGACAGCTTCAGATCGGCACGTTCCACTCTATCTGTCTGGACATTCTGAAAGAACAGGGAGAGAAATTTTCCCTGGCAGATGAGATACAGGTAAAAGAGCTTGCCCAGGAAACCATAGATACCTGGAACATGAAGATTTCTTTAAAAGACTTTCTTTCCGGCGTTTCCCTGTATAAGTCTGCACCAGAGGAAAGAAAGCTTCCGGATGAGACCTGGGAGAAAGCTTTTGACTATTATCAGGAACTTCTGAAGGCGGGAAACCTGGCGGATTTTGATGATCTTCTTTTAAGAGCAGTATCTTTGGCCAGGTCTGATGAACAGAATGAGGAATATAAGAAAAGATTTACTTATCTGCTGGTAGATGAGTTCCAGGATGTAAACCCTGTCCAGTATAATCTTATGCTGGAATGGGCAAAGGGCGGCCGGGAGCTTTTTGTGATCGGCGACCCGGATCAGGCCATTTACGGATTCCGGGGTTCCGATTCCCGGTGCTTTGAACGTCTGAAAGAGGACCGTCCGGATACCAGAATGATCTGCCTGGAGGAAAACTACAGGTCTGTTTCCACTGTAGTAGACTCTGCCGTGGCAGTGATCTCACAAAATCCGGGAGAACAGAGATATCTGAAAGCCCATAGAGGAGGGGGAGAAAAGCTGCGGATCGTTGAAGCTGCCTCTGATCTTTCAGAAGGGATTTTTGTGGCGAAAGAGATCAACCGTCAGACCGGAGGCATGGACATGGTAGAGGTGCAGAAAGGATTTCAGTCTGAAGCAGACAGGACTCAGAGAAGTTTTTCAGAGATCGCTGTACTCTGCAGGACTCACCGGCAGTTCCGGATCCTGGAGAAATGTCTGGCTCAGGAGGGCATCCCTTATGTGACCGTAGGAAGGGAAGATTATCTGATGGATCCGGCGGTACGGGGCACCATCAGCTTCTTTAAAAGCCTTGCAGAAGAGGATCCTCAGGCCAGAAGTCTGGCGCTCAGACTGCTGTGGCAGCTTCCTGAGACAGAGGTGGCAGATGAAATCTACCAGAAGGCAAAGAAGAAATATCTGCCTATGCTGAAAAAGGGAAAACCGGAAAAAATTTTAAAATCCTGGCAGGAAGACATGAACCTGAAGGAGAAGCCTGAAATGCTGAAGCTTTGTCAGACAGCCATCCAATATACAGGCATGAAAGAATTTCTCCGGGACCTGTCTTTAGGAGAAGAGGGAGACCTTACCCGCCGGCCGGGGAAAAGCTACAGCGCAGGGGCGGTTACCCTTATGACCTTACATGGATCCAAGGGGCTGGAGTTTCCTCTGGTCTTCCTCTGCGGAGCCCAGAAGGATATCCTTCCACTGGAAAAATCCAGCTATCCGGCAGACCCGGAAGAAGAAAGGCGGCTGTTCTTTGTAGGGATGACCAGGGCGAGAGATGAACTGATCCTGACCTATGTCCGGGAACCTTCCCCATTTCTGGAAGACATACCTGAACAATTTGTTTTAAAAGAAAAGGCAGGAAAAAAGAAAGAAGAAGGCAGGATGGAGCAGATGAGCCTTTTTGACTTCATAAAAGGATAAAAAAGACTGGCTTCTTTCACAAGGATGGAAAAATATCCCATGTATTGTGAAAGGAGTCAGTCTTTTGCTGTACAGAATTATTGTTCTGCTTTCGCCAGTTCTAAGGCTTTAGCCAGCTGATCCGGACAGGAAGTTCCTCTTCCGCCGCAGTCTGTGCCTTTTAATCTCTCGATCACATCATCGATCTTCATTCCACGCACCAGGCTGGCGATTCCCTTTGTATTGCCGTTGCAGCCGCCGTTGAATTTTACTGATTTTATTGTATCGCCGTCCAGTTCGATGTCAATAGACCGGGAACAGACGCCTTTTGTCTTATATACCATCTTTCATTCCTCCCGCTGATTTTAGATTTTTACGGGAGTTATTATAGCATGAGTAGAAAGAAAAGTAAAACACCGGTGGAAAAAACCAGGGAAAAAGTGTAGAATAGGTTAGAGAATACTGGAGAAAGCAGAGGGATATAAAGTGAAAGTAATAGGAATTATCGGAGCCATGGAAGAAGAAGTGGCTATGTTAAAAGAAAAAATGACAGAGGTTACTGTTACAGAAAAAGCCGGCATGGAATTTTTCCACGGACAGCTGAAAGGCCATGAGGCGGTAGTAGTACGTTCAGGTATCGGCAAAGTAAATGCAGGGATCTGCACCCAGATCCTGGCAGATGATTTTCATGTAGATGCCGTGATCAATACAGGGATCGCAGGATCTTTAAAGGCAGAGATCAATATCGGGGATATCGTACTGTCTACTGATACTATGCACCATGATATGGATGCCAGAGAATTCGGCTATCCGGCAGGACAGATCCCCCGGATGGATACCCTGGCTTTCCCTGCTGACGAAGGTCTGCGGAAACTGGCCGGACAGGTATGCCGCCAGGTCAATCCGGAGATCGGCGTCTGGGAAGGCCGGGTAGTCAGCGGCGATCAGTTTGTGGCTGACAAGGCTAAAAAAGAAGCCATCATTTCCATTACCGGGGGAAGCTGTACGGAAATGGAGGGGGCGGCCATAGGACAGACCGCCTATCTGAATCATATTCCGTATCTGGTGATACGGGCGATTTCTGACAAGGCAGACGACAGCGCCCAGATGGATTATCCGACCTTTGAAAAACAGGCCATCCTTCACAGTGTCAGACTGGTGGAGAGTATGATGGGACTGCTGGATTAGAGGAGAATTTGTCGAGCGATTTTGGTTTTCAAAAGGAATAAGGCGCTATATAATGAAAACAAAGGAACTTCCCTTGGAAACAGCTTTGCTGGATGAGGGACAGGCCTAAAAAGAGCGGACAGATACCGGAGGGGGCCCCCTCCGGACTGACGCCGAAATCAAGGAGGAATTATGGAGCGCCTGATTTTTGACTGGGGTGCCTGCCTTATGGGATTGTTTTGTCTTATAAGTATGCTGGCAGTTTACAACAGTAACAAAAGAGTATTAAAAGATCTGAAACAGCCAGGAGAAGAAAAGGATAAGTGGCTGAAATCCTTTATGGCGGAACATCAGAAACTGCAGAAAGAAAATACCAAAATACATAACCCTTCGGTTTATGTAGTGAAAAGAATGAGAGGACGAAAGATAGGCCCCTGGAGTATACGGCAGATGAAAAGTATATCCTGGGGAACTTTTATCCTCTCTTTTTTATTTGCCGGACTGCAGATCCTATATGCATGGTCTCCCCAGACAGGTCTGGCTCAGATTTCCTTTTTTGGAAAAGAAATATCGGTATTTACCTTTTCCATGGTGGCGGGAATCTGTACAGAAGTCTTTCTTTTGGGAGTGCGTATGGTTCTGGGGATGGGATATCAGGAAGAGGTGATTGAAACAAATCTGCTGGATTATGTGGAAAACCGCTGGAGAGAGCCGGGAAAGATCATTCCTATGGAAAATGTCCGGAATTCCGGAAAAAGAGAAACAAGAGGACAGAAAAAGAAAGAACTGACCTCTGCCCAAAGCAGCCGGGACAAGGCTGCAAGGCAGATGGAACAGGGGATTTTAGAAGCGGCCGCTACAGACAGCAGATACAGCCATCTGCTGAATGAAGAGGAGGAGGCGATTGTTAAGGATGTAATTAAAGAATTTCTAACTTGATAATCAGTAAGGGATTTGCTAAACTAAAGGAAGAAATAATTTTCGCAAAGGAGAAGATGAAAATGGGAAATAAAGTGACATTCGACTACTCTAAGGCAGCAAACGTTGTCCGCGAAGAAGAAGTAGCGGCAATGAAAAAGATGACAGAGACAGCAAAGGAAGTCCTGGTATCCAAGTCAGGGCTGGGAAATGATTTCCTGGGCTGGATCGACCTTCCTGTAGATTATGACAAAGATGAATTTGAAAGAATTAAAAAAGCAGCTAAGAAAATTCAGGAAGATTCAGAAGTTCTTCTTGTCATTGGAATCGGCGGTTCCTATCTGGGCGCCAGAGCTGCCATTGATTTTCTGAACCATCCTTTCTATAATAATTTAAGTAAAGAGAACAGAAAGACTCCGGAAATCTACTACGTTGGAAATAATATCAGCGGCGCATATGTAAAAGGCCTTGCAGATGTAGTCGGTGACAGAGATTTCTCCATCAATGTTATCTCCAAATCAGGTACTACCACAGAACCGGCCATTGCTTTCCGCTTCTTTAAAGAAAAAATGGAAGCAAAATATGGAAAGGAAGAGGCAGCAGGAAGAATTTATGCTACTACAGATAAAGCGAAGGGTGCTTTGAAGACATTAGCCGATGAGGAAGGCTATGAAACCTTTGTGGTACCCGACGATGTAGGCGGCCGTTTTTCTGTTCTGACAGCAGTGGGACTCCTGCCCATCGCGGTCAGCGGTGTTTCTATAGACAAGCTTATGGAAGGAGCTGCATCAGGAAGAGAGCTGGCTTTAAATACTCCTTATGAGGAAAACGATGCCATGCTTTATGCGGCAGTCCGGAATATCCTTCACAAGAAAGGCAAAGCTGTTGAGATTCTGGCAGATTATGAGCCTACTCTCCACTATGTAGCAGAGTGGTGGAAACAGCTTTACGGCGAGAGCGAAGGAAAAGATCAGAAGGGTATTTATCCGGCGTCTGTTGATTTTACTACAGACCTTCATTCTTTGGGTCAGTTTATCCAGGATGGCTCCAGGATCATGTTTGAAACTGTCCTGGCAATTGAAGAGCCTAAGGACGACATTGTGATCAAGGAAGAGGCCAGCGATCTGGACGGCTTGAATTATCTGGCTGGAAAGGGTATGGATTTTGTTAATAAAAGCGCAATGAACGGAACAATCCTTGCCCATACGGACGGAAATACTCCAAACCTTATGGTGAAGATTCCTCAGCAGGATGAGTTTTATCTTGGCCAGCTGTTTTATTTCTTTGAGTTTGCCTGCGGCATCAGCGGATATCTTACAGGAGTAAATCCATTTAATCAGCCTGGAGTAGAGAGTTATAAGAAAAATATGTTTGCACTTCTTGGAAAACCAGGATATGAAGACAGAAGAGAAGAATTATTAAAGAGATTATAATTA
>DWUX01000006.1 GCA_019120545.1 Candidatus Blautia stercoripullorum
TTTCCAGTATTTCCAGAACTGGCGGCCAAGTACCAGAAAAATAAAAAGGTACAGAACAAACAGTATCCAGAAGGCCCAGTTCAGTACATATCCTGTTGTGGAAGGATCCGAGCTTTGGGTATACAAATTGGGAATAACCAATAAAAAGAAAATTGCTATAAGAGGGATCATACGGGTGAAGAAAATCCTCTTTACCATCTCCAGCCGGGATTCATCATCACAGAAGATTTCTTCATCTCCGGTCATTTCTGAAGCTGGCTTCCGGAAATAACTGTAGCCGAAATAATCCTGGATATACTCCCAGCCGCAGTCCTTAAACATCTGGACATATTGTTCTTTGTGAGCAATCCCGTCAGGATTATAGTCTAACTGATAGACCACGTCTTCCGGCTCGCATCTTTCAAAATGATAGATTCCCAGTAAGGTGGCTTTTGTAAAACGCCAGCCTTTTAATCCTTCCTGGCGGAGAAAATCCTGCTCTTTTTCCCATTCTACAATAGTAAAATATCGGAATTTTATTTTACGATTTTTCATTTTCACGCACCTCCATCATATTCTGATACAGCCGTTCTATCCGTTTCATTTCCAGGTCCAGAACCTGTCTGCCTAAATCAGTGATCTTGTAAATCTTCCGTTTCTCTTCTTCCCGTATGAACCGGATCAGGCCGTCTTTTTCCATTTTGGAAAGGCTGCCGTAAAGGGTGCCGGGGCTTAAGCGGATCTGGCCATGGGTCAGGGTATCCACTTTCCGGACAATGCCGTAGCCATGGGATTCCTCAAGAAGGCATAATAAAATGTAGAAGCCTGTTTCGGTCATAGGTACATAGACTTTTTGGATGTGAGAATTCATAGGCCTACCTCGATAATTTGTTGATATATTTTACTGCGATATATCGTACTGCGATATTATGGTTTTAATATAGCACTGGGATATATAAAAGTCAACAAGAAAAGTAAATGTCAGAAGAAACCAGCAGACCGCAAATATGGACAGGCCGGGAGATTTCCGATATACTAAATTTCAGACGAATAGATTTGAAAAAAGTATCGGAAGTTTACCAGGAAAGAAGGAGAGAGCATATGAATACAGAAGATTTTACCGTATACCGGAAGGTAATGCCTGAGCGAAAGCCGATGTATCAGGAGTTTCCCCCTTCTCTCCACCCGGATATCCGGAAATTTCTGAAACTGGAAGGGATCTCCAGTCTGTACAGCCACCAGGCGGAGATGTACGAGAAGGCCCAGGAGGGGAAACATGTAGTGATCACTACTTCCACCGCCAGCGGGAAGACCCTCAGCTTTCTTCTGCCGGTGCTTCAGGAGATCCTGAAGAATCCTCTGACCAGAGCAGTCTTTGTCTATCCTACTAAAGCCCTGGCCAGCGATCAGTACAGGGCTCTGAAGCCGGTGCTGGAGTATTTTGGAGAAGGACGGATCAACGCAGGAGTCTATGACGGGGATACGATGCAGGCGGAGCGGAGCAGGATACGGAAAAGCGCCAACATTATCCTGACCAATCCGGAAATGCTGAATTCTGCTTTTCTGCCAAATCACAGCAGCTATGGGTTTGATTTTATCTTTTCCAATCTGAAATATGTGGTCATTGACGAGCTTCATACTTACCGGGGAGCTTTCGGCGCCCATCTGGCTAACATTTTCCGGCGGATGAAGCGGATCTGCGGCTACTATGGATCAAAGCCCCGGTTTTTGTGCAGTTCTGCTACTATTGCTAATCCGGAAGAGCTGGCGGAGAAGATCTGCGGGGAAAAATTTGTGCTGGTGGATCAGGACGGATCGGGAGCTCCCCAAAAGGAATACCGGCTTCTCCTTCCTCCGGAGATCAAAGGGAAAAATGATAAGATTTATGGCAGAAGGCCGGCTTCTTATCTGGCAGCAGAGCTGATCCCGGCTCTGGCAGCAGGAGGTCATCATTTTATTGTCTTTGGAAGATCCCGGAGAAATGTGGAAGTGATCCTTAAGGAAGCCAGAGATAAAATGGAAGGAAATGGGATTTCCAGAAAGATTGCCGGATACCGGGGCGGCTATACTCCCTTGGAGAGGAAAAGTATTGAGGAGAAGATGATCACCGGAGAACTGGTTGGTCTGGTTTCCACCAATGCCCTGGAGCTGGGGATCGATATTGGAAATCTGGACTGCACTGTGCTGGCAGGCTATCCCGGAACAAGAGCCTCTTTCTGGCAGCAGACGGGAAGAGCAGGGAGAAGTAAAGAGAAATGTGTGAATTATCTGATCCTGGAAAACCAGCCTTTTGATCAGTATATTGCCCTGGACCCGGAGTGGCTTTTTTCAAAAAGCAGTGAGAACGCTATTGTGGATCCGGACAATCTCCTTATTGAGCTGGCTCATATACGGGCGGCTGCGGCAGAGATGCCTCTGTCCTTAGATGACGCCGGATTATTTCCGGATCTTGGGGAGATCATCCCAGTTCTTTTAAACGCAGGGGAAGTGGAGAGTCTGGCCGGCCGTTTTGCCTGGGCAGGAGAGGCCTTTCCAGCAGGAGACTACAGTCTGAGGAACATGGACAAGTCCAGATATAAGCTGATCCTCCAGGGAGAAAACCGGGAGATCACGCAGATGGACGAGACTCAGGCTTTTCATGAGCTTCATCCGGGAGCGGTATACATGCATGAAGGGGAGCTTTACGAGGTGCTGAAACTGGACCTGGAGTCCAGAACCGCTTACGGAGTTCCATTTTCGGGAAATTATTATACAGTGCCCTCAGGAACCCGGGAGACCAGGATCCTTCAGACCTTTAGGGAGGAGGATCTGGGAAGGAGCCGGATCTATTTTGGAGATATTAACGTGGAAGAAGTGATCTCCATGTACAAGAAGCTTCAGTTCCATAATCATCAGAACCTGGGCTACGCAAGTCTGGTCCGGCCTTTACGGAAAGATTATGATACAGAAAGCACCTGGATCCGGATACCGGAAAATGTGACAAAGGCATACCGGAGCCTGCTGGCGCCAGGAAAAACCGGAGAGCTGGTGCTGGACGACCATTTTGAAGGTCTGGCTTTTGCTATAAAAAATGCGGCCATGATGGTGACTATGACAGAAAGTTCAGATATTGATACGGTGATCTCCAATAACGCCAGAATACCGGATTCTTTTCAGGAAGAACAGGTATATCTTTTCATCTATGACCGGTATGAAGGGGGACTTGGGTATTCGGAGAAGATCTACGATCTGGTGCCGGAGATCCTGGAAAAGGCCATCCATATGGTAAAAGGCTGTACCTGTGAAGACGGATGCCCTGCCTGTGTGGGGGATTATACCCTGGACAAATCCATGGTCCTGTGGGGACTGGAAAATCTCCTTGAGGAAAGCCTCCCTCCGGAACATGTGAAAACTGCGCAGAGAGAAGAAAGACCGGTGATCGAAAAGAAATATTCTTTCTTTACTCTTCCTCTTCAATGGCAGGAATTCTGCCAGAGCGTAAAGGAAAACGGAGAAAGAGGAGGAGATTTTCTGAAAACTATCCAGGAGGTGGGGGTGAAGGACCACACCTTGGTGCTGACAGTGAAAAACAGTTTTTACAGGAAATGGCTGCTGGAAGGAGACAATCTCCGGGAACTGGAAAATACTCTCCGGTGGCACGCGGTGTGTCCCGGAGATATGAAAATCCTGGTCCAGGCAGAGGAAGATAAAGAAGAACAGGAAAAGATCAGAGGAAGACTGAGGCGGAAATATGGAGATAAAAGGGAGTAAGGACTGGGAAAAACTGAATACATACCAACAGGAGGCAGTGCTGGATGAAAGTCCGGCCTGTGTGGTAAATGCCAATGTAGGCAGCGGGAAAACCACAGTGCTTATTGCCAAGATCCTGTATCTTCACTGGGAGAAAAATGTGCCCCTGGAGGATATGCTGGTGCTGACCTTTACTAATAAGGCAGCCAGAGAGATCACAGACCGGCTCCTTGCCAGGGAGCCGGAGCTTTCTACAGAGCAGATCCGGGGGTTCGGCACCTTTCACAGTGTGGCTATGAGGCTTCTGAAAGAGACGCTGCCTGTGGAAAAGGCCGGATGGACCAGGGATTTTTCTGTGATGGAGCCGGAGGAAGAAACGGATCTGGCTCTGAGGATCATAAAAGAAGAGAAGTTGAATATTAAATATAAAAACCGGCTGAAAAAGCGGCTGGAACAGGAGTACAGGGCCTATCTGGAAGGAAAGGAAGCTTCCAGATACAGAGATGATCTTTTCCGGCTGTATCCCCTCCTTCAAAAAGAAAAGCAGCGGGAGAATAAAATGAGCTTTTCGGACCTGCTCCTGGTAAGCACAGAGCTGATACAAAAGGAGGAATACCATCCTGCCTGGGTGATCGCAGATGAGATCCAGGACAGTGATAATCTCCAGCTGGAATTCCTGGCGGTCCTGGCAGGAGAGGAAACCAGGCTTTTTGCTGTGGGAGATCCCAATCAGGTGATCTACAGCTGGAGAGGTTCCAGCGACAGTACCTTTTTTGCTTTGAAGCGGCGGTTTGGAGCCAGGGAGCTTTCTCTGCCGGTCAATTACCGGTCCAATGCCAGCATCCTGGAAGCGGCCAATCGTTTCCGGCAGTTCGGCACCAGGATCCAGGGCTCCAGGGAAGAGGGAAAGAAGATAAAGGTAAAGCGCCACTACGACCCTTTCACAGAAGCCGAGTATCTGGCGGAACAGCTTGAAAGTTTACATAAAGCAGGAGAGAGATACGAGGATACAGCAATCCTCTACCGTCTGCAGAGGCAGGGAGAGATCCTGTGCAAAGTTTTTGAAAAAAGGGGAATCCCCTATGAGATTTCCATGAAACAGACTGTAAAAGAAGTTCCGGTGCTGAACTGGCTGATAAAAGTCCTTCGGTTTTCCGTAAATCCCAGGGATCAGCAGACCGGGGAAGAAGTGCTGCATAATCCTGACTTTGGAGAAAAGCTTACCAGAAAAAAGGTCCGGGAACTTCTGGATGAGGAGAAAGGAACAAGCTTACTATATGAGAAAATGAAAGGCTTCCAAGACTGGTCCTATAGTCAGAAAGAGCTTCCCAAGAGTTGGAGGATCTTTGAGTATTTCGGCCTTGGACAGGCTCTTAGACCTGCTTTGGCAGGCTATAAGGAGAGAGAAGCCCAGGTTTTGAAATTTCTGGAATGGCTGGAAAGTTATTGTGAAGACAAAGGGCTGTCTCTCTGGGAAGGGACAAAGGCCTTTTTAGACGACGCTGTCCTCTATGGGATGGATCTTCAGGAGATGATGGGAGAGAGGGAAAATTTCAGGAAAGGTGTGCGGCTTATGACGCTCCACGCCTCAAAAGGCCTGGAATTTCGCCGGGTGTATCTTATCGGAATGAACCAGGGACTGATCCCTCTGCGGTGTAAGAATCCGGAACAGGAAGAAGAGGAACGGCGGCTGTTTTTTGTAGGGATGACCAGGGCCAGAGATGAACTGGAACTTTCTTATTATGTAAACCCAAGGGAGTCGGGAGTTTCCGGGGAATGGAGCCGGTATCTTCTGGGAATCCCTCCAAAGCTTCTGGATTGGAAGGAAGACGCCAGAAAGGGAAAAGGAGAAGAAAAACTCCGCAGCCTGGGAAGAGAAGTCCGGGAGCAGATAAGAGCCAAGAGAGAAGGAGAAAGGGAAGACGGGTTCCGGAAAAAGGAACAGGAAGAAAGAACGGAAACAGGTAAGCCTGCGGCTTTGCCGTCTGTCCGGCACAGAAAGTATGGAGAGGGAATTTTAATCTCCCAGAACGATCTGACGGTGGAAGTGGAATTCCCGGGCTATGGACGGAAACAGTTTTTGAAAGCTCTGGGAGAGGTGGAATTTCTCCCGGAAACAACAGAAGAAAGCCATGGAGGATAAAATGGATTTTTATAAAAGAGCCGCACTGGTACTGAAACACATCCCAAAGGGAAAGGTAGCCACTTATGGACAGATCGCTCTCCTTTGCGGAAAACCGGGAAATTCCCGGCAGGTGGGATATGGCCTGGGAAGAAATCTTATGGGTGAGGATGCACCGGCCTACAAGGTGGTAAACGCCCATGGGATCCTGTCCGGGGCAGCCGCATTTGAGACCTTTGATATGCAGAAGCTCCTTTTAGAGCAGGAAGGCGTGGAGGTCCGGCTGACAGAGAAAGGCTGGAAAGTAGACCTGGGCCGGTATCAGTGGAAAAATACCCTGGAAGAGGCGGAAGCCTTCCGGGAAGAATTTAAAAGATTAGGATGCTGACAGGAAAAGAGGAGAAAAAGTGAAGATTACATGTATTGCTTTAGATTTAGACGGGACAACGTTAACTCCCCAGGGAAAGCTTGGCGCAAAAACCAGAGAAGCCATTGAAAAAGCTCTGGAAGCCGGGATACAGGTAGTGGCGGCCAGCGGCCGGTCTCTGGATTCCCTGCCCAAGGACATACTGGAAATACCAGGGATCCGATATGGGATCACATCCAATGGGGCGGCGGTATACAGACTTTCTGATCGGAAATGTCTGAAACAGTGCAAGCTGACAAAAGAGTCTGTAAGAGAGATCCTGAAATATACAGAGGGGCAGGATACTGCTTTTGAGGCTTTTATTGAGGGAAAGCCTTATGCCCAGAAGGAATATGTGGAAGATCCGGTAAGGTTCGGGGCTACCCAGAGGGCTATTCCCTATATCCAGAGCACCAGAGAGCCAGTGGCGGATATGGTAAGCTTTATCTATGATCATCAAGAGATCCTGGACTGTCTGGATATTGTGGTAAAAAGTGAGGAAAAGAAGAGAAATCTGTGGAAAACTCTTCAGGAAAATGTAAAAGATGTGTATATCACTTCTTCAGTCACTCAGCTTCTGGAAATCTCTCACAGAGATTCGGGTAAAGAGGCGGGGATCCGTTTTCTTCTGGAATACCTGGGCCTGGACAGAGAAGGGCTGGCAGCTTTCGGAGACGGGGATAATGACTGGGAGATGCTTTCTTACGCCCGGGTAGGCGTTGCTATGGAAAATGCTTCTTTGGAATGCAAAAAAGCAGCGGACTGGATTGCTCCGTCGAATGAAGAAGACGGGGTGGCCTGGGGAATTGAAAAACTGCTGGAGGAGAACCGGTCTGAGTTATAAAAATTTTATAGTTCTGTACTCGACAAAAGGGCAAAAAAAGATTAATATTTTAATATAGATACTATGTGATATCATGCAGGGGGCAGTAAAGTATATATTGATTTAGGATATATATATCTTTATACGGCCCCCTCTTACAATTTTACAGCGGGAGGAAGGATGGCGGGTGAGAAAAAAAGCATTACATAAAGACATACGCCAAGAAATCAAACGGACTTTTCCCAGGTTCCTTTCTCTGTTTCTCATGTCGGCTTTGGGAGTGTCCTTTTTTTCAGGAGTAAGAGCTTCTATGCCTGACATGCTCAGTACCACAGACCGGTATCTGGATGGCACAGATCTTTTTGATCTTCAGGCGGTGAGCACCATGGGATTGCAGGAGGAAGACCTGGAGGCGGTGCTGGATACGGAAGGTGTAGAAGAAGCGGAACTGTCCTACTCTTCAGATCTTCTCTGCGACAGCGAAGGAGAGCAGTATGTGGTCCATCTTATGGCTAAAAGCGGCATGGCTCAGTGCCAGGTGGAGGAAGGCAGGATGCCGGAAAAGGCAGATGATATTTTTCTGGATACCAGACTTGCCCAGTCCCTGGGGTGTGAGATCGGAGATAAGATCACTCTCTATGAGGAAGACCAGGAAGGAGACACACCGGAAGGGCTGGCCTATGGAACCTTTGAAGTCACCGGCATCGGCACCAGTCCTATGTATCTTTCCATAAACAGGGGCAGCGCTTCTGTAGGAAACGGTCAGGTCACCGGATTTGCAGTGGTCTTGCCGGAGACTTTTGACATGGAGGTCTATACTCTGATGAACATACGGCTGGAAGGAGCCGGGGAACTGGAATGTTATTCAGATGAGTATAAGGATCTGGTCAGCAATGTCCAGGAAACTCTGGAAGATACGGCAGGAGTTCAGTGTGAGTGGCGGTATAACCAGATCTATGATGAAGCCCAGGCAGAGTTGGACGATGCAAGAGCAGAACTGGAAGAGGGAAGAGCCACTGCCCGGCAGGAGCTTGCTGACGCCAGAAAGGAACTGGATGACGGATGGGCTCAGGTGACGGACGGAGAGAAACAGCTTGCGGAGGGGAAACAGCAGATCGCAGATAATGAAGCGATGCTGGATCAGAGCCAGCAGGAAATTGACGACGCAAAAGCCCAGATGGAGTCGGCCAGGGTCCAGGCGGAAGATGGAGCGGCCCAGATCAGCGCCGGCTGGGCAGAAATCCAGGCAAATGAGAACCAGCTGAATGAATCGTCTCGGTTGCTGGAAGAAAAAAAGGCAGAACTGGAAGCCGGAGCGGCACAACTGGAAGCCGGAAAGACAGAACTGGCTGCCCAGGAAGAGGTTCTGAACCAGTCACAGATAGAACTGGATACAGGAAAAGAGCAGCTGCAGCAGATGGAAAGCGGCCTGGAAATGCTCAGGACAGCAGTCTCAGACCAGGAGACGGCCCTTGCTGAGATGGAAGGGCAGGCAGAAGCACTCCAGGGACAGATCGACGAACTTCGGGCGTCCCTGGAAGTTCCTGCAGATCCTGACAACCCGGAAGAAGGAGAAAATCCGGATTATGAGGGAATCCAGGCTCAGATTGAGGAACTGGAAAGTCAGAAAGCAGCTTTAGAGATAGAAATCCAGAACCTGGCAGGCTCTTTGGAAGCCACGAGATCCCAGCTTGCCCAGCAGGAAGCAGCCTTGACGCCTCAGATCCAGCAGCTTCAGCAGATCATTTCACAGGGAGAGGCTCAGCTTGCGGAGGGAAGAGCTCAGCTGGAGGCTGCAAAGGCCCAGCTTGCAGAGAAGGAGGCCCAGATTGCCGCAGGACGGGAAGAAATCGCCAATGGCGAGGCTCAGATCACCTCAGGTTGGGAGGAGCTGGAAGCTGCAAAGGCCCAGCTTCAGGCTGCCCAGACAGAGGTGGACAGCGGCCAGGCCCAGATCGCGGCCTATGAACAGCAGATCGCAGACGGCGAGGCGCAGATCGCTTCAGGCAGAGCCCAGCTTCAGGAGGCAAAAGACCAGCTGCCAGGCCAGGAGCAGGAGCTGGCAGACGCCAGAAAAGAGCTGGAAGATGGAGAAGCAGATTACCTCAAAGGCAAGGAAGAGGCAGAGGCGGAGATCGCAGACGGCCAGCAGCAGATCGCTGACGCAGAGGCTGAGCTGGCAGATCTGGAACAGCCGGAGTGGTATCTGAATACCCGGGATGATGTGGTAGAGGACTACGGCGAGATGGAGGACAATGCAGCCCAGATCGGGGCCATCGGAAAAGTCTTTCCGCTTATGTTCTTCCTGGTGGCGGCTCTGGTCAGCCTTACCACCATGACCAGAATGGTGGAAGAGCAGAGGGGACATATCGGAACCATGAAAGCCCTCGGATACCGGAAGGCGGACATTGCCATGAAGTACCTATGGTATGCGGGCAGCGCCACTTTGGGAGGCGGCGCAGTGGGAATCATTGTGGGACAGAAATTGTTCCCCTATGTTATCCAGGTCAGCTACGGTATTATGTACGACTGTCTCCAGCAGCCGGATATCCCATACCGTCCCTCCTTCGCCATTCAGGCCATGCTGATTTCTTTCGCCTGCATCATGGCGGCTACGGGACTGTCCTGTATGAATGAGCTTCGGGAGAATCCGGCAGAGCTTATGCGCCCTGCATCGCCTAAAGTAGGAAAAAGAGTCCTGCTGGAGTACATACCTTTTATCTGGAAGCGGCTGAATTTTACTACAAAATCTACCTTCCGGAATATTTTCCGGTATAAGAAACGGCTGTTTATGACCATATTCGGAATTTCCGCGACTATGGCCCTGCTGGTTACAGGTTTCGGTCTGCGGGATTCCATCATAGATCTGGCAGATATCCAATATGATAATATCCAGCTCTATGACGCTATGATCACTTTCAGCGGTACAGAGGAAGAAAAGGAAGACCTGGGACAGTGGCTGGAGAATGAAAAAGACGTAGCAGCTTCTACTATGGTCCATATGGAAATGGTAGATGTGAGCACGGAGGAAGGAGACGGAGAAGTTTATCTCTGTGTTCCTGAAAATACAGAAGATTTCCAGACCATGACCGTATTCCGGAACAGAGTCAGCCAGGAGACCTATACCCTGGATGGAGAAGGGGTACTCCTCACTGAATGGATGGCGGATACTTTGGGTGTAAGCGCGGGAGATATCATTACCGTGGAAACAGAGGATGGAAGCAGCAGCCAGGAAGTGCCGGTTATGGGCGTTGTGGAAAATTATATTATGAACTATGTATACATGTCCCCGGAATATTATGAGGAAATATATGGGGAGCCGGCAGAGTATGAAGTAATGTATGCAGAGTTTACTCCTGAGGGACAGGAACAGGAGAAGGAACTTGGATCCCAGATCCTCCAGCAGCCGGGAGTCTATAATGTAAGCTATACTTCCGATACCAAGAGAGAGATCAACGATATGCTCCAGGCTCTGGTGCTGGTGATCATTGTACTGATCGTAACAGCAGCCCTCCTGGCCTTTGTGGTACTGTATAATCTGAACAATGTAAATATCACCGAGCGCCGCCGGGAACTGGCGACTTTGAAGGTACTGGGATTCTACGATACGGAAGTGGCGGCCTATGTGTACCATGAGAATATTATTCTTACCTTGATCGGTATTGTGGTGGGCGTGGGCCTGGGAACACTCCTCCATCAGTTTATCATCCATACCATCCGGGTGGATATGGTTATGTTCGGACAGCATGTGTCCCTGATCAGTTTCCTGATCAGCGCAGTGCTTACCGCGGTGTTCTCCGCTTTTGTAAACTTTGTCATGTACTTTAAGCTGAAAGAGATTGACATGGTGGAATCTTTAAAGAGCGTGGAATAGGAGAGTGCAGCTTATAGAATAGCCGGAAAATTATAATAATGTTAACAGAAAATGCCCCTCAGGGATCAGAGAGTTTTCTGATTTCCTGAGGGGTGTTTTTTTAGCAGTTGTTTTATGCAGTTATTTTCTTCATGTAATCTAATACCACATCTCCAATATAAGCCACATCTTCTGCAGCATAAGCCACTGGAAAATTATCGGAAAAAAAGAATCTTTACTCTAATTCCTCCAGATCAGTCCCCTCCCGGAGAGTGTATCCGCAGTTATCACATACGCTGTCTTCTACAATTATCCCGTCTTTTACAAAAACTTCGATGCCTCCAGGCTCATGGCAATTGGGACAGTCTAATTCCAGTATCTGTTTTTGATTTCTCAGATCCATGCAATCGGCAAATTCAATTTTTCCCATAGTGATTCCTCCATTTCTTATTCCATATCAATTTGTCTCCGCAAAAAGGTACCGACCATACGGGAAAAATTGCTGATACTGCGGATATAGGCGAAATCTTTCCCATAGATCCGCTTTTCCACGGAGAGTTCCTCT
This sequence comes from Candidatus Blautia stercoripullorum, assembly GCA_019120545.1. Classification (GTDB taxonomy): domain Bacteria; phylum Bacillota; class Clostridia; order Lachnospirales; family Lachnospiraceae; genus Blautia; species Blautia stercoripullorum. The sequence goes on from DWUX01000006.1 coordinate 11,478, forward strand.
TCGCTTCCTACAAAAATACCAATTACGGATATTCCTTGATTACTGGCTTTGCGCACCTCATAGGCAGTATCTTTCACGGCCTCTTCTCCTTCATAGACCGCCGGCTGAAGGGTTCCCGCCCGTTGTATGCTCATGTCACAGGGTTTTCCGTCGCTTAATACGATCAAAATCTTATTTTCTTCCGGGCGCTCCATGAGAGAGGAGCAGACTGTTTTTAGTGCAAGGCCGTCTCTGTTATTTGCGTAGGCCCGGAACTGAAAGATTCTTTCATCTGCTTCTTTGGGATCATTGTAATCCCGAAATCTCTGGAGTACTGTATAGCCCCAGAAAGCACAGTATCCGGACACCCGGTGAGGGATTCCGGCTTCGCTTAACGCCTCACTGATGATATAGCCCTGGGCCGCTACCTGTGCCTGTCTGCCAGCCTGGGAACCGCTGGAATCCAAAAGCACATCTATAACAAACTGAGAGTCTTCGGATTTTTTCTTTCGGTTAAATAACTTGTCGTCATCGGTTCTGCCGATCTTCCACAGTCTGTTGGGCACAAGCCGTCCTGTTTCTGATCTGCTGACTTGATCATCATTTCGTATTACAAATGCCCGCTTCAGCGAATCTGCTAAAATGGCAATATTTCTTTTGATGATCCAGTGATTATTCCCATAATAGGCTTTGTTTTTCTCAAACTGCAGCTGTGAAAAACGATATTGATTATTTTTTATCACAGGGTTCTGCAAAATCCCGTCTGTCAGATATAAGATACAGTTTTTATGGATTCCGGTACATAATTTCCGATTCATCCTTTCCTGATCCAATTCGCTGAGATAGGATTTCCCATAATTAAGCTCCACATACTCTCGTATCCGTTTTACAGCCTGTGGATTTATCTTTTCCGGCTCTTCAGAAACTTCTCTGTTATCTTCCAGGAAAACAGATCTTTTTTTCCTTTTGTTTTTAATCTCCAGGCTCATCATTTTTTTCTTGAGATTGGAAAGATACTTCTGGATAATATCCTCCATCTGTTCATCTGTCATACATTCCTGCCATGCGTCATTGGCTAAGGCCATATCCGGCAGTTTCAGGATCTTTTCCAGATTCCCATGTCTGCTTTCAAAAGAGGGATCCAGAACATGGTTATAAATATCTTCTATTACATTTATGACATCCTCTGTGCTTTTCCCGTCTTTCAGGGAAAGAATCTTCTGCACTGCAGTTTCCGCCTGGGGATCTGCGCTCTTTTGGTTCTTTTCCCCCAGAACATGGCTGATGTACAGTAGTTTAATCCTGTGAAGAAGAGCTGCCCCGGCCTTGCCTGTCACACTGCCTTCTTCGATTTTCTCCAATTCCCTGAAGGCCTGTTCTCTGATTTCCTTTGCTCCCAGACGTTCCTGAATGACAAAAGGATATACTGCAGCATCAACACATAGTCCGGCAAGAGACAGGAGTATTTCTTCTTCGGCAGAGAAATGCAGCTTTTTCATTAAATACATACCCAGTTCCTTCTGATCGAAATACTTTGCAAAGGCCCCCTGCTTTATAGCCTCATAAAGAGCTGTCTGTTTTGAACGGGCATATTCTTCTGTGTCCGGTTCAAAGTCTATGGTATAATCCCCGCTGACTGTCCAGAACAGATTCTTCATACGATTGCTGATCTCCAGACGATGTTCTTCCAGCTCATTGGCTGACCATCTGACATCCTCCATAAAGCCTACCCCCATATGTCCTTTCTGGTCCAGGAAGATGGGATCCTGGTGGAGACCACATCCTCAATAATTTCTTTTTCAAACGTATCGAAACTTTTGTTTATGATTCCCATCTGGACCGCCTGTATTGGGGGAAGTCCGCTCCGTGTAGCTCTTATTGCAGAAACCAGACCTCTCAGATCCAGAGATTTCGTTGAAATTTCTCCATGATATGCCTTTGTCTGCAGATCCAGGAACAGTCCTGCGAAAGCCTTCAGGGCGTTTCCGTTTCCAGTGGGAAAATGCTGTTTTAATACAAAAAGAAGACTTGGTTCGTCCAGTGCAGGCATATCGATCACCATGAATCTGGAAACCAGGGCTTCATTCAGCTCTCTGGTTCCTGCATAGCCATAATTCATAGTGCCGATAAACCGTGTGGCGGGATGGAGGGAAATCCTGTTGTATCCGGGAATATCGATCCGGCGGCGATGATCAAGAGTAGCATGGAGTACAGAAACTGCATCATTTTTTGCCATATTGATTTCATCCAGGATACCGAATCCTCCAAATTCAGCACACTGGTAGATAGGGCCTTTCCGAAGGTGGACTTCATTGTCTGAAAAGGTGTCTGTTCCTATGAGATCGGCGCTGTCGGTATTAACATGAAAAGAAATATCGTATTCCGGTCTGCCGAACAGCCATGACAGTGTCTCGCAAAGCACATTTTTTCCTGTGGCTTTAGCACCGGAAAGCAGCAGATTATCTCCCTGAAGAAGAGCTGCCATAGACATTTCCAGGATCTTTTTCCCATAAAACAGGATATCCGGTTTTGCCACCCGCTCCTTCACCTGATCATCAACTTCATAACTTGTACGGAAATCTTTTAACTCACTGACCAATTCCGGGTCTATCTTTTGGGTTTCTAAATATTTTTTTATTTCTGTCCAATTGTTTATCATGAAAATTTTTCCTTTCTTTGCGCCTGCTATTTTATATCCTGTACATCTTTCTGTACTCCCTGGGCAGCATATGTGAAACATCCTTAAATGCATTGGTAAACTTTCCCGGAGTTTCATATCCCATTTTGCCGGCTATTACGCTGACCGGTTCATCGGTTTCTCTTAAAAGTTTCATTCCTTCATGAACCCGGTATTCCTTCATATAGGAAGCAATAGGCTGACCGTAAACTCTTCGAAAGATCTCTTTTAGTGTCGAGGTATTTATCAGATAGCGGCGGGAGAGTTCCTCGATGGTATACCGTTTCTCCGGATGATCTGTCAGCAGAGTGTGGATTTCTTTGACCACCTCTGTCTGCTGTGAAGCATACTGGCTTAATTCTTTTCCCTTGATCTGAAGACTGTCCAGATACAAAAACAGTTCCTGTATTTTAAGTTTCAGATAAGGAAGACGCAATTTATCTTTTGCCGAAAACAGAGGAGCAAAAATATTTTCCAATTCCGGACTGGCCGGGATGGAAATGGGCTTTTCTCCACAAAATTTTTTCTGGAAACTTTCCAGATCAAGACCGGCGTCCTTTAAAATTTCCGGGCAATCTCTTTCCAGCAGGGAAAGGTCTGCAGAAACAGAAAGGCCTTCCGAATATTCCAGAGGAAACATCATAGCAGAATCAGAACAGCATGCCGTACTATGAACAGTCATATCTCCGGCTCCAAGATAGACGGACATTCCATGACGCATATTCCAGCCGATCCGTCCCTTCCTGCAGTAATAGATCTCCACGATCTTCTCAGAAGCCTCATGGCGGAATGTAACTTCCGAAGCCAGAAAAGTATTATAAGAAGCCTCAACACCGGAAAAGAGAGGAAATGCTTCGATCCTTCCCTTTCCGATGGTCTGGCCCTGAAACTGTTCCGTCAATAGGGTACATTCCCCTTCTGCTTTAGAATGCCGGATAATAGAAATACCGCCATCGGGGATGCCTCTTAATTGTCCTTCGATATCTTTTGTCCCTTCCTGTTTCATATAGATCCTCCTGTGAAATCAATTTATACAGCAGCGTCTGCTTTATACTATAATACAAAAATTTTCATCTGAATTATCCGTTCGGAAGAACTAATTGCCCAAACGGAAATATATAAATGATCCTATATGTTTTCGCCTGCCAGGCAGATTTTTTTCAGCGCCTCTCCAATATCCCCGTCTACCCCGATAGACTTTCCGGCAATTTCTGAAGGAATATAGACTTCTCCTTTATTGAAGGTGATATAAACTGCTTCAGGCTCAGAAGCGGCAAGGTTCATGAAAGGCTCTTTGATCATACGGTTTCGCCATCCCACGCCCAATTCCAGGATCACCAGTTTTTTTCCATGATATTTCTTAATAAAGTTCTGATAGTCTTGCATTTTCTTTTGAAACTGTTCTGTCTGAAAGAATGCATTGCTGTCTGCCATATTGACCGTAACCGGTCCTCCACAGCAGGAACAGCGGGGGATCAGTTCTGAGGGGATCTGTCCGTCTTTTTCAGCTTCCGCCATTTTGAGAATTTCATCCCGGTTTTCATAAGGAGCTGCTCCGCATCCATTCTGGCACCGGGACTGGGTGAGACGGCCTTCCATCTCAAAGACTTTATCCCTGTCAAATCCTGCGGGAGCGAAATGGTCCTCGCCATTGGAGGTTACAATAAAATAATCTTTGGAACCGACCAGACGATGCAGATCCTCCATTACAGGACCGGGCTGTTCCAGATAGCATTTCCGGCTGATCAGCCTGCTGAAAAATGCCCATTTGGATTCTTCTGTGGGATACTGAAAGAACAGGCCCTGCAGTATGCTTCTGATCCCGTATCTGCTGCGGAAATCTCCGAAGTTTTCCCAAAACCAGTGATCATCTGCGAAGATATTGTATCCTTCTGAAATAGATAGTCCGTTGCTGGCGCCGATGAGAAGAGCGTCTGCTTTTTGGATAGCTTTATAAATATTTCTGAATTTTTCTTCCATAGTGTTATTTCTCCTTTTCCAATTGTGTCCGAAGTTCTTTTAATATATCTGCCAGATCGCCTTGCAGGTAAAGACTTCTTCCTTTTAAATGTTCCGGAGCAGAAGAGGCTTCCTGGTTCAGACATGCGTAAAACACCTGGCTGTTACGGGCTGTCATGTCCCAGAAAGGCAGTTTGATCACCCCCGGCGTCATCTCCCCTACGCCAAGTTCCAGGAGAAGAACTTTCTTTTCCGGCTGCTCTAACAGATAGCGGGTGAGGAATTTTTCATAACGTTCTGTTCCGGATCTCCAATCTCTGCCCTCCAGAAAGGTATCATCCCTTACCCAGGGAACCATGATCCTCCCGCATTCCGGGCATCGAGGAACCATCTCCGGCGGCAGTACCGTTCCCCGTAAGGCCTGGTTCATGCTTTCTATGAGTTCCCGGTTTTCATACAGCCGGTCATGGCAGGGCTGGGCGCACTGAAGATATCCTATGTTTCCCTGATAACTGCACACTCGTTCTCCGGAAAAGACCCGTTCACATTGCATATCTACATTTGTGGTCAGTACAAAATAATCTTTTCCGGCAAGCACAGCCTTAAGATCCAGATATGGCTGACCTGTAGGCAGATGCCACATACTGTAAATATATTTTGTGTAGTAAGCCCATTGCTGTTCCGGGGAAGAGTAGCAGTAATAGAATCCGGCAAAAGGAGAAGTAAAACGGTAGTAGTCTTTGAATTCTCCCAGATATGTTTCCAGAGCAGGAGTCCAGTGGTAATGGTTAAATCCCGCAGCACTGGACAGTCCGGAACCCGCCCCTACTACCACTGCATCAGCAGCTGTGATCAGCCGGGCAAGGGATTCTATGTCCTTGTGCCTATGCTTCTCCATGCGCCTGGTTTTCCCCTTTCTTTACACTCACTGCATCCTGCAGCACCAGGGCAATGTCTTCTTTGATGGCCAGCCCTTTCTTTTCTATTTCCCTGGGAAGAAGGGCGTCCTTTGGATTAATGGTAATGTAAAACGCCTTAGGCAGGGAGTAGGTGAGATTCCAGAAAGGTTCCTGGATAAACATAGGGGTCATTCGTCCTACGCCCAGCTCCAGGAAAAGGATCTTCTTCTCTTTGTTCTTTTCCAGAAATTCGTTGATCTTCCGGTATTCGTCTCTATACTTGGCACCTTCCAGGAATGTATATCCCCGCACCCAGGGCTCCATCTGGGCGCCGCATTTGGGACAGCGGGGGATCATTTCGGTGGGGATACACAGATTCTCGTTAATAGCTGCATTCATGGCATAGACCATATCCTTGTTGTAATAAATCTGGTCATGACACCGGCGGCTGCACTGATAATAGCGGGAATCACCCTGGATGGCGCTTAGTTTTTCTTCGGAGACTACACGGGTAAACTGGAAGTCCTGATTCGTAGTCATAATATGATAGTTTTTACCCTCAAGGAGTTCCATGAGATCGTAGTAGGGCTGCCCTGTAGGGCACTCATATTCCATATAGCCCATACGTGCAAGAAATGCCCAGTGGGCTTCCGGGGAAGGATAATGATAGTAAAATCCGTTAAAGGCTCCGGTAAATCCATATTTTTTATGGAAATCCCCCAGATATTTCTGGAATATCCCATCATTCTGATAGAAAAAATTATAGCCGCAGGAGGCGGACATGCCGGCTGCCGCTCCTACCAGAATGGCTTCGGAAGAATTGAATTTATCTAATAAGGTCTGAACATTTTTCCAATGTGTATTTTCTAAAGCGGTATTTTTTACTGCATGCATAGTTGACTTTCCTTTCTTTGGTTGTTATTATAAAAATTACATTGAGATTGTATCATGTTAAAATATAAATTACAAGTATAAGAAGAAATTTTTGAGGTGAAATATGAAATATTCCAGAAAACTAAGCGATACCATACATACTCTGGCTTTTATCTGCCTGGGAGAAGAAGAGCATCTGACCAGCGCCAGGATCGCAGAAAGTGTAAAAACAAATCCTGCCTATATCCGGCAGCTGATGGCGGCTCTGAAAAATGCAGGCCTTATCTCCAATACCCAGGGCCAGGCAAACGCCTGCCTTACAAAACCTGCGGATGAAATTACTATGCTGGATGTTTATCGGGCAGTAGAGGGAGAAAAACCTCTGCTTCATCTGGACATTGACATTAATCCGGAGTGCGGAGTAGGGATCAATGTCCAGCTTGCTATCGGAGACTTTTATGAGGAAATACAAGAAGCGGCAGAGCAGAAAATGAGAGAAATTACTCTTCAGGATATTATTGACCGTTATCATGAAAAGTTAAAAAACATCCATGGGGATGCTGAATAAAGTGAACAGAAAGAAGGAATTTACAATGAGACAGAAGAAAAAGACTGGACTTGTAGTGGAAGGCGGCGGTATGAAATGCGCCTATAATGCGGGGATACTGGACGCCTTTCTGGATGCGGGGATTTCCTTTGATTATTGTATCGGCGTCTCAGGCGGATCGGGAAACCTGGCTTCCTATCTTGCCGGACAAAAGGGGAGAAATCTCCGATTTTTCACAGAACATATCCATGATAAAGAATATTTCGGCATGAAGAGTCTTTTAAAAACAGGGAATCTTTTTGGCCTTCCCTATATTTATGGCACTCTGACCAATTCCGGAGGCAGGGATCCTCTGGATTTTCCCGCTCTTATGAACAACCCTGCCGAATATCAGGTAGTGGTGACAAATGCAGAGACAGGAAAGCCCGAGTATTATGGAAAAGAAATGATGTCCCAGGATGATTACCGGCTGATCATGGCCTCCAGCGCGATCCCGGCAGCCTGCCGTCCGGTGGAATTAAAGGGCACTTTCTATTATGACGGAGGGATCTCTGATGCGATTCCTGCAGACCATGCCCTGGCAGAAGGCTGTGACCGGCTGGTTGTGATATTGTCGAAAAACAGGGACTATGTGAGAAAACCACAGGGAATGCATTTCCTGTACTCCAGGCTCTGCCGGAAATATCCCCGTATTGTGGAAACTATCGATCGGCGGCATATTACCTATAACGAAAATCTGAAACGGATTTTTGAATTGGAAAAAGAGGGGACAGCCTTTGTCTTTGCTCCCAGCGAAACTATCCAAGTGGGTACTTATTCCATGGATGAAAAGGCAGAGTATGCCCTTTACGATCTGGGAATCAGGGACTTTCAAAGCCGCCGGGAGGAACTGAGACAGTTTTTAAAGTAAACTTCTTCAGGGAATATACTTCATCCCCCATTGTGAAATGGCATAGAAAACCGGCAGTAAATCCTGACCTTTCCCGGTGAGAGAGTATTCTACCCGCAGTGGCATTTCATTATATTGGATACGCTGGACCAGTTCATCTTTTTCCAGTTCTTTCAAGGCATTGGTAAGAGCAGCATTGGTGATGGGTTTGAGCATCTTCTTCAATTCTCCGAATCGCATAGGGGATTTGATGCAAAGTTCATAAATGATCTGAAGTTTCCATTTTCCCTGAAGCATTTGGATCACCGGCGTAACGGGACAGTTGCCGTTTTCTGTCAGAATCACACTGCTCACTTTCTCTGTAAATTCTTCATAAGTCATAAAAGAGTCACACTCCATTCTTTGGATAGTATCTTTTTTTATACCATGTATAAATAATTTGCGTACTTGATTTAATTTTTTTATTAGGTATATTAAATATATCACCAGTTGATATTGACGTCAATGACTGAAATTATTATGAGAAAGGTTTGAAAGATATGAAAGAATTGAACATTATGGAAGCAACTGTTTTTACGTCCCCTAATCCTCTGACTCTGATCTGTTCTCAGAATGAGGACGGCACTACAAATCTGGCTCCTATTTGCTTTGTCTCTTATTTATCCTTTAATCCGCCTATGGTTGGATTTGCTGCCGGCAAACAGTCACATACAGGGAAGAGAGTCCGTGAAACCGGGAAAGTGATCATTACCGTACCAGGTGAAAGTCTTGCTCAGGCAGTAATGGCCTGCGGAGCATCTACCGGCGCCAAAGTGAATAAGGTTGCGGCTAACGAAATCGAAATGAAGGAGATTGAAGGCAGCGACATTCAGATCCCGGCAGATACCCGGCTGGCTATGGTTGCTACTCTCCAGCAGTCTGTGGAAGTTGGCGATCATATTCTGCATATCTGCCAGGTAGATAAATTTTTAGGTGATGAGAACATAAAAGGCCTCTATGCATGGAATGGATTTGGAAAGGCTGCTCCTGTACAGGAGGGGTAAGGCGTATCATTGACAGCGCCCCTTGCATACTGATGATAATAAAGAGACTGAAACATTCATGGAAAACTATGAGTTGTTTCAGTCCTTTTTTATTTTCAGGATAAGAGCAGTTCGTTATTAAAAGTCTTCAATATATGGAAATAGCCCAATTGGAAATTCTGATAGCCCAAAGGGGAGAATATGGTTTTATCCTATTGACGGAAAGGGATAGATAGAGTATTGTAGTCTTAACGATTAAAAGAATTTTTAATTGTTGAATCATTTTATATAAAGGAGATTTTTATTATGAAGAAGACTTACAAAATCGAAGTAGACTGTGCAAATTGTGCAAATCTGATGGAGGACGCAGCCCGTAAAACAGCCGGTGTCCAGAATGCTACTGTAAACTTTATGACCCAGAAAATGATCGTAGAATTTGACGAAGGAAAAGAGCCTGCATCGGTTATGTCTGATGTTGTTAAGGCATGTAAGAAGGTAGAGCCGGACTGCGAGATCTTTATGTAATTTTATGTAATTGCTCCCCATAGCAAAGCCCTGACGGTTTCATCCTGAAGGGCTTCCCTTATATGAAACAAATAAACGATTAAATAATAATAAAATGGAGAATTTATCATGCAGAAATTAATAGTAAACGGACTGCTTATTGTGGTCACTATACTTGCCGCAATCCTTCTTTTGATCGGCAGAAGCGCAAAAAGCGGCATGACCAAAAAACAGAAGACCATGCTCTGGAGGATTCTGGCAGCTTCTGTTCTGCTGCTGGTACTTCAGCTTCTTGCGGCTGACACTTTTGACCGGTTAGGCGCATCTGGCCGCTGGATACGGTTAGTATGTTACCTGGCCGACTATTTCATAATCGGATATGACATTCTGAGAAAAGCTTTTAAAGGTATCCGCAACGGCCAGATCTTTGATGAAAACTTTCTTATGGCAGTAGCCACTCTTGGAGCCCTTGCTCTGGCAGTTTATGAAAACGGCGACTATCTGGAAGCCATTGCTGTTATGCTTTTCTATCAGGTAGGAGAATGGTTCCAGAGTTATGCGGTAGGAAGAAGCCGCCGCAATATCAGTGATCTGATGGATATCCGTCCGGACTATGCAAATATTGAGAACAACGGAAAACTGGAACAGGTCGATCCAGATGAAGTAGAGATCGGAAGCGTCATTGTGGTCCAGCCGGGGGAAAAAGTTCCCATCGATGGAATCGTAGTGGAGGGATCTTCTACTTTGAATACAGCTGCCCTTACAGGAGAGAGTCTGCCCCGTGAGGCAAAATCCGGAGATGAGATCATCAGTGGCTGCATCAATATGACCGGTCTGTTAAAGATACGGACTACAAAAGAGTTCGGAGAATCTACGGTTTCAAAGATTCTGGATCTGGTGGAAAATGCTTCTTCCCGGAAATCAAAATCCGAAGATTTCATTTCAAGATTTGCCAAAATTTATACACCGGCTGTCTGCTATGCGGCACTTGCACTGGCGATCCTTCCACCTTTGATAAGGATACTGGGTCTGGGACTGGATGCAGACTGGGAGACATGGATCTACCGGGCACTTACATTCCTTGTAGCCAGCTGCCCCTGTGCTCTGGTAATCAGCATACCATTAAGTTTCTTTGCCGGGATTGGAGGAGCCAGCAAAGCAGGCGTTCTGGTCAAAGGTTCCAATTACCTGGAAACTTTATCTCAGACTCAGATTGTAGTCTTTGATAAAACCGGTACGCTGACACAGGGTGTATTTGAAGTCAATGGGATCCATCATAATAAAATCGAGGATGCAAAACTGGTTGAGTATGCTGCTCTGGCTGAAAGTGCTTCTTCTCATCCCATCAGCAAGAGCCTACAAAAGGCCTATGGAAAAGAAATCGACCGTTCCCGTGTGTCTGACATACAGGAAATCAGTGGAAATGGCGTGATTGCCAAAGTAGACGGTATAACTGTTGCCGCAGGCAATGATAAACTGATGAACCGTCTGAACATCAAGGCTATTCCATGTCACAGTGTGGGTACCATTATCCATATAGCAATTGATGGCAAATATGCAGGACATATTGTTATCTCCGATATCGTGAAACCACATTCCAAAGGCGCTATCCAGGCATTGAAAAAAGCAGGCGTCAGCAAGACTGTCATGCTGACCGGAGATTCAAGAAAAGTGGCGGATCAGGTTGCCTCTTCGCTTGGAATCGACCAGGTATACAGCGAGCTTCTCCCGGCAGATAAAGTGGAAAAAGTGGAAGAACTGTTAAATGAAAAAAGCGATAAAGCCAAACTGGCTTTTGTAGGTGATGGTATCAATGATGCTCCTGTACTGGGCCGTGCGGATATCGGTATCGCCATGGGAGCCATGGGATCTGATGCTGCAATCGAAGCGGCGGATATCGTTTTGATGGATGATGATCCTATGCAGATTGCAAAAGCGATTAAGATTTCCAGAAAGTGTCTGGGCATTGTATATCAGAATATAGTAGTGGCCATCGGTATCAAACTGATCTGTCTGGTATTGGTTGCTCTGGGATTTGCCAATATGTGGCTGGCAGTCTTTGCAGATGTAGGTGTTATGATACTTGCTGTGTTTAATGCTATCCGTGCACTGTTTGTCAAGGGGCTTTGATGTATAGGAGTGAGAAAATTCTATGGAATTGAAACAGACATGTGCTTCAGAAGAGGTTGACCTTGAACGGATGACTCAGCTTTTTAAAGCACTGGGAGACCCCTCCCGTGTCAGGATCCTGTTTCAGATATTTACCTCTGAGGCATGTATCCATGAGATTGCCAGAAAGCTGAATATGTCGGAACCAGCCGTTTCTCACCACATACGGATATTGAAAATGAATGGTCTGGTACGCTGGTACAGAAAGGGAAAGAATATCTTATATGAACTGGATGACGACCATGTACGTTCAATTATCTCTCAGGGGATGGAACATGTGAAAGAATTGCGAAATTAAAAAATGTAAAAGTGGTGCCAGGTCGGCACCACTTTTATGTTTTTATCTTACTAAATCAGTTTTTTTTGCGTCGTCCTGTATTTTCCGATCCCCGTACTTCTTCATGATAGAAATAGTCCACGATCACCGGATGTCCCGGCTCTGCCCGGCCATAAGGCAATTCGTTGTCTACAAAAGGACAGTCGTATTTTTGGGCCATCTGTGCTGCCTGGTTTTCTAATGAACGAAAATAGCTTCGATCTCCCTTGCGATAGATTTCATCATACAAAGGAATAAGGTGGGGATAACATTTCTGAATATAATCTAGGATCTCCTGCTTAAAACCGCCGCGGAGATTTAGATTTTCTAACCATACCAGATCACACTGATCTTTCACCCGCTCAAAAATTTTTTCAAAATCTGTGATGCCCGGAAACACCGGGGAAATGAAACAAACCGTGCGTATTCCGGCTTCGTATACCTGTTTCATTGCTTCAAGCCTGTGGCTGATGCTGGCAGCTTGATCCATGTCTGCCTGAAATTTTTCATCCAGTGTATTGATTGACCAAGAAACAGTGACTTTTCCCATTTCTTTTAGCAAGTCAATGTCCCGGAGTACAAGATCCGATTTCGTACAGATAAGGATTTCCGCACCGCTGTTTTTTAACTGCTCTAAAATCCTTCGGGTATTTCTGACCTGCTTTTCCTGGGGAAGATATCCATCTGTCACGGAACCGATCACTACCCGTTGATCTTTATATTTTTTCGGGTTTTTAATTGTCGGCCAGTGCTTTATATCCAGAAATGTTCCCCATGGCTCGGTATGCCCGGTAAAGCGTTTCATAAAAGAGGCATAGCAGTATTTGCAGCCGTGGGTACATCCCACATAAGGATTGACAGAATATCCACCCACTGGAAGATTGGATTTAGTCATGATATTTTTCGTTTCTACATCCCGGATCAAAAGATCCTTTTCCATTATTTTTTCCATGAGTTCTGTTCCTCCAAAACCCGGATAAATGCCGGGGGCAGTTCCTGGATCATTTGATCTTCTCCCATAATAGGAAGCAGGTCCTCTTTCATAAACACCGGAATTCCCAGCGCTTTTGCCTGATCTGTAAGATTCCACACCCACTCCGGCCTGGATACGGATTTGTTTTTTCTGCGTCCTGTTTCTGTGCCAATGACAACCCATTCCACACCGGAAAGATCTACATCTCCGATATTATCGAACATTGGCTCAAAAGTCACATGATAGTGGCCGCCCTGGATATGTTCCCGCAGGGCCTGGATACGCTCTTTTTCCTTGCTGGCTGTAACGGTTACTCCGAACCATGCGTTATCCAATGCAGTGGAAAATTGGATCATTTCCGGGCGTTTGGTCAAAAAAAGGTATTGGTGCTGAGGGTTCTGGCTCATTTTTGAGAATATTTCTTCCCTCCATTCCGGTTCCCAGAGAGAAAAATCGCTCATACCGGTGAGCAGAAAATTTTGAGGCCGTTTTTTCTCCATTAGCCGCAGTTTTCTGGGGAAATATTCCGGCTTTTCAAAGTCATCGATCATATGAAAACGCCGGACATTGTTTCTGGCATAGCAGTAGCTGCAGCCAATGGTACAGCCTATGACCAGATTCATGTTTTGGATCAATGATTTAATACAGACGGTCATTGCTATATTCCTTCCTTTGTCAGCATAATTCTTTATATTTTTTCAATAAGCCTTCTAATACCAGGGAACCGGCTGTTACCGCATCTTCCACAGAGAGGAAATGGGACGCGCTTCTGTCCAGCAGCAGCTTTCCGCTTCCTGGAATCTCTTCATCTGCAAACCAGAGTTTCAGAGTGATGGGATAAAAGGGAAAAAGATGAAATACTGCGGATAAGTCTGCATTAGACGCAAAGATTTCGGCTCCCAGGGCTTCACAGGCTTTTTGGACCAGATCCGGAGAGCAGTTTCCAAACTGCAGGCTGAGGGTCCTTTCACTTTGGCGGTCAAACCCGCCCCCGCGGACCATTCCTCCGGGAAGTTCCCCGAATGTCATCAGCTGGCCTGACAGGGGAGTACCGTCTGCCATATCTATGTAGTGAAGGATCAGAAGATGATGCCAGTCATTTAGTTTTGGGGTTATCTCATATTGGGGATATAGGATCTGAATTTTTTCTCCCAGGCTTTCCAGAAAAAATATCTGCTGGTTTTTGTCATATTCTATTCCGGTGTTTTCTGCAAGAACCCTGGCATCTTTTCCCTGAAGACGGGCCAATGCGGGCTTCAGCATTTCTTCAAAAGCACGGTTTTGTGACATGATATCCATCATTAGTTTTCCCTTTCGTTATGGTATATTCTCTTAGATGTTAATATTAAAATAACATATAAGACAGTCTAACATCCTTTGTCAAACATGTCAATTCTTTCGGGAAAAATACGGGAGCCTTTTTATCAGACGAGAGGACTTTGTTTTGAATAGAAGGCACACTCCCCTTATCTGATAAAAAGACTTGGGTATGAGGGATGATCTTATTTATGAAAAGGCCACAGCTGTAGTAATACACAAAAGGAAAAATAATCCTCCCAGCAGCAACAGATGGCTGACGCCCATCAGGTACAGGAGGACCAGGGTAACGCCTGTGCCCAGGAGCATAAGGATGCCATAGGCTTTCCGGCTGGTATT
>DWUX01000029.1 GCA_019120545.1 Candidatus Blautia stercoripullorum
TCCAGATACAGCTTCATGGCCCAGCAGGGCACTTCAATCTCTTCATATTCCTTCTGCATCAACAGAAAAGCCACATCATAGGGAGGCATACGCTCCGGGAAGATTCCTTTCCCGTCTGTAAAATACAAAAGCCCTTTTAGCCCCCTGAGTTCTCCTTTTCTCTGTTTTTCCTGAATGTATTGAAACACCGGACGAAAATCTGTCCCGCCCTTTCCTGCAAGCTCCAGGTTTTCCATATATTCTTTCAGTTCTTCCTGGCTGGTGATCAGCCGGTCACTCTGGATCCTCTCGTCACACTGGATCACATGGATCTGCATTCTCCTGAAAAAGCATTCCTGCTCCCGGAGCACGGAATAGGTTTCTCTTAAAAATCCCCGGACCAGTTCTCCGGAACAGGACATGGAAGTATCGATAGCAATAACAAAGTCCTGGATTTTTTTCACTTCCCGGGTCTCCTGGGGTTCCAGAAGAGGCATATTTCCGTAAAGAGACATGCCGTAGCTGTAAAAAATATAGTCAAAGCTATCCGGATCCACCATCTGTTCTTCCCGCAGCACAGCAAACTTCCTGAGAAACCGCCGGTAGTCTCTGGTATCCCGGTTTTCTGCTTTGATCTGTTCCTTCAGACCAGCCTGGCCCCGGGCCATATCCTGTCCAAAGGTTTCCATCTCTGTCTCCATACGGTCCCGGATATCCTCCCAGTTTTTCTCCGGTCTCTGGCTGGGAGGATTCTTCCTGCCTCCTTTCCAGAGTCTGTGATCGTCACAGTGAAACTCCCTTTCCCAAAGAAGGGCCTGTTCCAGGGAAGGTCCCATTTCCACCAGCTCTTCAAAAACGCCTTCCGCATTCAGGGTCTTTCTCTTCTTCCTGAGACTGGCATAGAGGTTTCTCCGGTCCCTGGACATAGGCTTTTTTACACAGTGAAGGGCCATGCCGTCAATAACAGATTCCACACTGATATCACAGGCCAGATCCCAGAGGATATCCGTCAGATCCTCTTGCCTGTTTTCTTCATCTTCCCGGGAAATCCCCAGGGTCTTTGCAGCCACCTTTTTCCGGATCTTCACCTTTTTCCACAGATGAGCAAAGAGACAATGGAGCATCATATGGAGATAAGCCCGGTTCACCTCCCGGCGTCCCTGACGGTAAAGGCCTCCCAGATATCCGGGATCATAATAGATACCCGCGCCGTCAGTCCCCAGTTCTCCATTCTGTTCCCCCATCACATATGTAAAGGCTGACAATGCCACATCAAAAAAAAGCAGATGGATATACAGCTCATTTCTGGAGGACATAAGGATCCTGCTGCAGACATCTTCTATCCTTTTTTCCATTTCCCTGGCCATATCTTTTCTCTCCTATAAGTCAAAAGTTTTCTTTCGTTTTGCAAACAATCTCCGCTTTTCTTCCATGAGATAGCCGACCATCTCTGCTCTTCCTTTGCCGGAAGCCTCCCGGATCACCTGATCCATAGCTTCCTCTGTCCACAGCTTTCGCTGCCCCAGATAAGAAAAAGCCTGGTTCCAATCTTCCTGTTCCATATAATAAAGGCCGCATTCCAGCACATGTTCTTTCATATATTCCAGATACTCTTCCTCTGCCTGGCTGCCAAGGTCCCAGGGCCAGAGCAGCCTTCCCATGGCCATTGGAAGGAGGATCTCCGGCTTTTCATTGACCTTTGCCAGATAAAACAGCCGGTCATATCCCTGGTAATCCACCTTCTTTTCCAGAAAGCACTGGCGGTATTTGTATCCGCAGCCATGATAATGAGTTTCCAGGATCCTGGCCGGAGTGTTTTCCACCCCTTCCTCATAATATTCCGGAAAGATCAGCTCTGCTCCCTCACTGCTGTTCCGAAACCTGATGGAAACATAGACTTCATGGAATGTTTCGCTGACCACATCCCGGATACAGGAGGTTCCCCCTGGTTCCATAAGCATATGAAGTCTCCGAAGAGCGCCGCAGCCGGTAAAAGAACCGCCCCCAATGGTTTTTACAGAATCTGTCATTTCCAGAGTCATCAGATTCCTGCATCCGTAAAAGGTATAATTCCCCAGTTCCTGTATCCCGTCGGGGATACGGATCTCCTGGATTTCCTGAAGCTCTCTCTGCTCCTCTTTGCTCCGGCCCGCCTTCCAGGGAGACCAGGCGTAAGAAGGCAGGGAAACATTATTTTCTCCATTCTCACACATATGTATCCTCCCTTCATATAGATATCTTAAATTTGATTTGTCCAGACGGCGCTGCAGCCGGCACACACCTGGACCAGTTCCAGGTTTCCCTCCTCATCTTTCTCTTTACATCCGGTAAAAAAAGCTCCCAGAACAGCTGCCATCAGCAGGACTGCCGCAATTCTTAATTTCATGATCTATCCCTTCCATCATACAAAATCTATTATATCTGAATACAGTATGTATGCTTCCGGAATTTTTTATACTCTTTGTCCAAAATATCCTGGAAAGGGAAATGGCTGCAATCCTGCAAACGGATCACAGCCATTCCCTCCTGTAAGCTGAAAATGGGACTCGAACCCACGACCCCTTCATTACGAGTGAAGTGCTCTACCAACTGAGCTATTTCAGCAATTCTCTGCAA
>DWUX01000030.1 GCA_019120545.1 Candidatus Blautia stercoripullorum
GGTAAGAGAAATGCTTCCCCAGGCAGAAGTCTATGTCTGGGAGGAAAAGGGACAGATCCAGGGCTTTGCGGGCCTGTACGAGGAGTATATTGCAGGAATTTTTGTCCCGGAACAGGCACAATCCAAAGGGATCGGCGGGCAGCTTTTGAATTATATCAAAGGCAGAAAGCCTTATTTAAGTCTGAAGGTCTATCAGAAAAATATCCGGGCAGTCAAATTTTATAAACGGGAAGGATTCCAGATAAAAGAGGAATCAACAGACCAGGAGACCGGAGAGAAGGAATACACCATGGAGTGGCATTCCTGAAAAAAACGAAGGAGGAAACCAGAATGATCATTGAGAATAATCCGAAACAGTTGGCGGCAATGGAGGAATTTCATAAGGGAAACCGGGCAGAGGGGCTTCGCCTTCAGGAAGAGTTTGCAGCCCAGTTTAGAGAAGAATATAAGGATAAGGACCACTGTCCCTGCCAGAAAGCCTGTCGTTATCACGGAAACTGTAAAGAATGCGTGGCTATACACAGGGCCCATCAGGAGCATGTGCCCAATTGTATGCGGCCTATGCTGAATAAAAAATTTAAGATTTTATCGGAATTAACAGAACATACCCTGGCAAATGAGATTGAACCGCCTAGGGAAGTCCTGCGGAAGGATATAAAAACTCCTCAGTAAGCAGGGAAAGGCTGGTGAAAAATAAGTGAGAGGAAAATCAATAGCAGCGTTGGCTTTGTTGGCGGCTTTCAGTGTCAGCGGCTGCGGCGGCAGCCGGATAGCAGATTTATATGATAATGAGAAAGAAATCTCCAGTGATTCCAATTCCTTTAATCTGGATGGGATCCAGTATGGTCCTGGGACGCCCAGGAAACCACAGAAGCAGAGTTCTCTTATGAGATCACATTATACAGCGGCAAATTGAAAGTAGTGCTTATTGACCCGGAAGGAGCGCTGACCACTCTGGCAGAGTGTGATGCCGCCGGTGAACAGAATGCTGAGGAAAGCATTTCACTGGAAAAGGGAGAAAGCAGGATAAAGCTGGTAGCAGGAGAAGATACCAGGTTTGATATACAGCTGGAGATGACTGAGGGGAACTTTGCGGAGCTGGGATTTTAAAAGAAGGAGAAGAAGTTGAAAAAGAAGATCATATTACTGACCTGCTGTTTATTATTGGCAGCTTCAGGCTGCAGAAACCAGAGGGCAGAAGGAGAAGAAAAAGAACAAGAGAATCCGAAGATCCAGGAAGAAAATCAAGAACAGCCAGAAGAAACAAAAACAGAGAAAGAGATTCCTCCAGATGAAGAATTGTCGTTGCAGGAAAACTCTGAAACTCATATAGAAGTCAGCGATTATTTCCAGAACTATCAGCAGCTGGTTGATATACTGGGCATGGAACATACGGAAGGGTGGCAGCTTTCTGACACAGACTCTTATAAAAAAGATAATTTCTATCTGGAGTGGCTGGATGATGCTTTCAGTATGAAAAATGAGGGAACGGACTACATTTCTTTATATGGTATTACAATAGGAGATAATATAACTGATGCAGATACTGCAATGAAAGAAAATGGCTGGATCACTTATTATACGAATGAAAACACGTCAGCTTATCTGACGACTATAAACGACCGGGCTTTTATGGCTTCCTTTGATGCCAATGAAGAGGGAAAAGTTACCTTCTGGTATCTGAATAACTGGCCCCAGGGAGAGGACATCTATGAAGTCCTGCATGGTCAGACATATGCAGAAGAAAGTGAAGGATCACAGGAAACACCAGAAGCTGTTTCTGAATGGAAGCAGGCTTATATTGACTATATTAATAACCACGGACAGTTTGAAACAAGCAAGCTGGTAAATATCAATAATGATGAGATACCGGAATTATATATAAACTTCGGCTCTACAGCCAGTGGAGATGTTCTGTGCAGCTATGCCGGCGGAACTATAATCGAACAGTCTATGTATAATTGTGGCTTCTCCTATATAGAAGGGCAGAATCTTTTTCGCGATATGGGCGGGCATATGGATGTGTACTACGATAAAATATATACCATACAGGATGGACAGTTCCTCCTGCTTTACAGCGGCGATTACGGCGCTGAGGATAATACAAATGTACAGTTAGATGAATCGGGGATGCCAATTTATAATTATTACTGGGAGGGAACTCAGGTATCCTCACAGGAAGAATATATGGATCTGCTGAATCAGGTATATAATACAGAACAGGCAATTACGCCATATGACGGAGCTCAGTATGAAGGTGGACGTTATGTAGGAAATGGATTATGTGATTATAATGAGATCATAGAGACAATAAATAATTATTAAACAGGAAATTTGGAAGAACAGATTTTAGCCTGCTGGTATTTATCTTTACGTTTGCAGCTTGTATACTCATCAATAAACAGAGAAGGGAGTGTAAGAATATGCCGTTATTACAGAAAAATGCAAAATTATATACGGTTGAGGACATTTACGCCCTGCCGGAAGGTGTCAGAGCGGAACTGGTAGAAGGACATATCTATTATATGACGCCTCCTTCCAGAAGACATCAGAAAATACTTCTTTCTTTGAGCAGAAAGATTGCGGATTATATTGACAGTCAAAAAGGAGATTGCGAGGTCGATATCGCTCCGTTTGCTGTATTTCTCAACGCAGATGACAAGAACTATGTTGAGCCGGACATAAGCGTTATATGTTCTAAGGATAAACTGACGGAAAAGGGGTGCGCAGGGGCCCCGGACTGGATCCTTGAAATCGTTTCTCCAAGCAGCAGAAGGATGGACTATTATACAAAGCTTTTTAAATACCGTACAGCAGGAGTCCGGGAGTATTGGCTGGTGGATCCGGACAAGAACAGAATATTAGTCTATGATTTTGAAAAAGAAGATACCGGAGATTATACCTTTTCAGAAACTGTCAGATCAGGCATTTTTGAGGGACTGTCCATTGATTTTTCGGGTTTTGATGTATGATTTTTTGAGGGGGATTAGCTGTGAAAACAAGAAAAAGATTTTTTATAATAGCAGTTATTTTAATAATAATTATTGGAATCTCTATATGTATCGCATATTTTCTTCATCAAAAGTACGCCGCAGAAGATACGGAAGATAGTCTAAATACTCAGTCTGATGGGGAAAATGTAGATTCAAAAGGGCCTGCCGCACAAATTGAGATCAGACTTTCTTCTGATAGTGGAAAAGAATCTGCGGTCATTTGTGGACTGAATGAGCAAAACGAAGAAGTATGGAACCATACAACGGGATCTTATGATAGAACGGAATTAGAACAAATCTCAGAAATAGGAATTTATGATGATCGGTTTTACTACAGTGAAGGAGGAAAAATTGTTTCCCTTGCGCTAAACGATGGGTCCGTAATATGGGAAAATAATGAGTTTGGCGGAGCTTCAGTATGCTCAACAATAGATAGTAATGGGACGATATATGTGAGCGGATATTATGGCCCTTCTTTCTTTGCGGTAGATAAAGATGGAGCGACACTTGTAAAAATAGATTCTTTTGGAGATGAATATTATTGGCCATATGTGATAGAAAAAGCAGATGATAATACTGTCGCAGTAACATTTGAACATGGACCAGAGGGAGCTGTATCTGAAAACGAAGGCTTTGTTATTTATATCAATTTAAGCGACTATTCTTATTCAACCATGGGAGCAAATACCCCATCTTCCTCTCAAGGGACTAATTCTGTCAATATTTTTGCATCAATGCCATCCGATTTTACATTTTCAAGTGGAGCGGGAGCCTGGGCAACTCAGTTTACCCTAGAAGATGACGGCAGTTTTGCAGGACAGTATCATGATTCAGATATGGGGGATACAGGGGCGGAATATCCTAATGGAACCGTTTATATCTGCAACTTTACGGGGAAATTTACTACACCGACACAGATAAATGATTATACATACTCCATGGGATTAGAAAAACTTCAGACAGATGGAACTGTAGGAGAAGAATATTACGAAAACGGCCAAAGATTTATATATTCTGATCCATACGGGTTTGATAGTGCCGATGAATTTTTGATTTATACTCCAGGCGCACCTATGGCAGATCTGCCGGAAGGGTTCAAAAATTGGTTATTAGCCTTTATGAATCCAAATGAAGCGCAGACTTTGCCATGTTATGGAATATATAATGTGGGCGGAGAAGAAGGATTTGTGGGATTTGAGGATACCCAGGAAGATGCCCAGAGCGGATCTGACAGCAGTGAAGAATCTACACAAACTGAAACAAATAGTAATGGAGAAAAAATATTAAGCACTGAACAGTTAGAAGCTATTAAAACGAATTTGAATGTACCTGCAGATTTAAATGTGGATATAGAACAATCAGAACCAACATATTGGGGTGCTGGCGGCTGTTGGGTTACTTATGTTACATATTCTTATGGAGGAAGGACGATTGCAGCAGCCGCTGTAGATTCAGATACGGGAGAATTATTAAAAGATATTCTCGTATATACGCCATGAACGTCACTTAAAAGAGTTGGACAAAATAATTTGGATCATATGAAAGGGGATGGCATTACAGCTGAAGAGACCATTCCATAAAAGTTTAGTACTTTCTATACGGCTGGATTTTACGGAATAGTCTCTTTTTTAATTTATTAAGACCAAAATCAGTATTAGCCGACAGTCTCTTCTATGGATAAGATCCATTTATTTTTCAGGAACGTATACGCTCATGACATAATGAACATTTTCTTTTGTATAATAGTTGAGATTTATGGTCTCTCTGGCCGTGAATGTCTGTCCTCCAGAATCCCAGTCGGACAGATCAAATGTCAAAGTTTCTCCTGCATGGTCTCCTTCTGTGACGGATACGGTGAGTTCTGTTTCAGATACAGTAGATGCCTGCCAGGATGGATATATGTTTGCCTCTCATGCTTCTACCTCCTTGTTTTGTCTGTCTGAACAATGTTTGTTATATCTGAAATTATTATACGATATCTTTCTATGCCGGGTCAATCAATAGAAACTATCTATAATATATCCGGTGTTTCCAGAGTTTTTTTCACTGGGAACCGGGATGCTGAAAATGTAGAATAAGTTGGAAAGATCAACAGTAAACGGAGAGAGTTCTTTATGAAATTTATAAATGATACTGCTATGAATGAATTTTTTCAGGAATTGGAAGAAAAGGCGAAAGGGGAACAGAAGCTTCTGGAACAGTTCCGCACTTTCTTTTGCCAATACGTTAGAGACCACATTAAAGGTTATGGAAGACGGAACGGTATATGTGATCACAGGAGACATTCCCGCAATGTGGCTGAGAGATTCTACGGCACAGATCCGTCCATATCTCTTTTTAGGGGAAAAGGATGAAAAGATAAAAGATCTGATCGCAGGGCTGGTAAAAAGACAGTTCTTCTATATTTGTCTGGATCCCTATGCCAATGCCTTTAATGAAGGCCCCACCGGAGCCTGCTGGGAGAAAGACGACCCGGATCAGAGTCCCTGGGTGTGGGAAAGAAAATTTGAGATTGACTCTTTGTGCTATCCTGTCCAGCTTGCCTGGCTGCTTTGGAAAAATACAGGGTGCACCGCTCAGTTTGATGAAAATTTCCGTAAGGGAGTCTGGAAGATCCTGGATGTTTTTCAGACAGAACAGAATCATGAAGAAAAATCTTCCTATGTGTTTATCCGGAAAGGGAGTTACTATTCAGATACTTTGTCCAGAGAGGGAAAGGGAGCGCTGGTCCGCCCGGACATAGGCCTGATCTGGTCAGGATTTCGTCCCAGCGATGATGCCTGTACCTATGGATATCTGATCCCATCTAATATGTTTGCCGTAGTTGTTCTGGGATATCTGGAAGAAATTGCAGAAAAGATCTTAAGAGATGAAAGTCTCAGGGAAAGAGCAGGAAAAATGAAGGCTCAGGTCCAGAATGCCATAGAAATTTACGGGCGGGTAAAAACAGAGGAATTTGGCACAGTGTATGCTTATGAGGTGGATGGATATGGAATGGTCAATCTGATGGATGACGCAAATGTGCCCAGCCTTTTGTCCATGTCTTATCTGGGATATCCCGCAGACAGAGAGACTATGGAGAACACCAGAAAAATGATCCTCAGCGAGGGAAATCCTTATTACTACAAAGGAAAGGCAGCTTCCGGCATCGGAAGCCCCCATACCCCTTCCGGCTATATATGGCCCATCGCTCTGGCAATGGAAGGCCTGACCAGTAATTCCAGAGAGGAGAAAAAAAGAATTCTTGATACTCTGGTCTCTACTACAGGAGGCACAGGAATGATCCATGAAGGTTTCAGCGCGGATAATCCGGAAAAGTATACCCGGGAATGGTTTTCCTGGGCGAATGCAATGTATGGGGAACTCTTTCTGGATTATCTGGGATATAGACTGAAAGTCTGAATATAGAATTTTTACACTAAACATAGAAAATCGAAAATTGTTCTGAGAAAAAACTTTTTGTACAATAGGGATAGAAAGAGGTTCTGTATTTAGGAGGTACTTATGTTTTTAACAGAGAGAAAACTTGATAGAAGAATTACCGAGATCAGAGAATAATGTTATAGAGAAATCACCCATCTGGAAGAATTTGCAGTCTGCGAAGATCATCAGGGTGTCGTAAATCCGGAAGTCCCTGTGGAATTTGAAGGATGGGAAAAATGCGTACCGGAGACCGGTGGAGCGGAAGGGACCGTTATCTCTGGCTCCATAAGGAGATCATCATTCCAGAAAGCTGGAAAGGGAAAAGAGCGGTAGGCATATTTGATTTTGGAAACACAGGAGCAGGCAATAATTCCGGCTTCGAGGCGATGTGCTATATCAAGAGGTTCCAGGGACTGTTTACACAGACCTGCTCCGAAACGGCGGGATGCAGGATCCCTTCTGGAAAGATAATGAAGACGCAGCCTGCGCTCTTATGAACGAAGACTATGAATATGAGTGCAGATTTGCGCCGGAGGGGGAACTCCTTTCCAGCAGGAAAAAGATTCTGCGGTTTGAGGGCCTGGATACGTTGGCTGACGTATATCTGAACGGCAGCCTCCTGGGAGAAACCTGCAACATGCACCGGATATGGGAATACGAGATCACAGATCTTCTGAGGGAAAAAGAGAATATTCTGAGAGTAGTATTCCATTCTCCTCTGAAGTTTATTGCCCAGGCCCATAAAAAGTATGGAAATATCGGGAACGAAGATACATATGAAGGATTTATGCATCTGAGAAAAGCCCACTATATGTTCGACTGGGACTGGGGAGTTTCCCATAGTTAAAGATACCACACCACAAACCCACGCTTACATTACTTCCAGAACA
>DWUX01000031.1 GCA_019120545.1 Candidatus Blautia stercoripullorum
ATGCTGCTGTCTCCGGTCTGTTTTCACCTGGGAGATTCCCCAGGATTCGTTAAAGGGCGTCCAGGTAATGATACAGGGATGGCTGTAGTTCTGCCTTACAATCTCTATCCACTCTCTGGTAAATTCTTCCACAGCATAGTCGTCAAATTCATAGGCCGCCCCCATCTCGCTCCACACCAGAACGCCCTTCTTATCGCACCAGTAAAGGAATCTTTCGTCCTCGGTCTTCTGGTGTTTCCGCAGACCGTTGTATCCCAGGGCCAGGATCTTGTCAATGTCTTCCTTCAATGCTTCCTCGCTGGGAGGAGTCAGGTGGGACTCCTCCCAGTAGCCTTGATCCAGGATCAGCCGCTGGTAAAGGGGCCTGCCGTTTAGCAAAATATTCTGTCCTTCTATTGCGATCTCCCGCATGCCAAAGTAGGACATTACCAAATCTTTGTCATCTCCAGATTCCAGGGTGCAGTCCAGATCGTAAAGGTTAGGCTCTCCTGGCTTCCACTCCAGGATCCCCCACTCTCCGAAATCTTCATCATCACAGAAAACATTCAGCCGGGTCCTTCCGTGAGTCCTGGATACAGAAACCTTCATATCAGAAATATTCCGTCCCTGAAAACCCGCTTCCAGATTTAGAAAGACCTTCTGTCCTTCTTCCAAAAGCTCCTCCAGATCTCCCCTTATCTCCCAGTCGATCTCCACAGCCTGCTCTTTGAGAAGAGGGGTGATCTTCAGACCGGATATATATAATTTCGGCACTTCCTCCAGCCAGACGGTCTTCCAGATCCCCGTGGTCTGAACATACCAGCAGCCATAGTTTTCTTTTCTCCACCGCTGTTTTCCTCTGGGCTGGCGGATCTCATTAGAATCTTCTGCCATAACAGTGATCCGGTTTTCTCCCGGGATAAGAAGCTCTGTCACATCAAAGGTAAATCTGGCATATCCCCCTTTATGGGAACCGGCCAGTTCTCCGTTTACCCACACCTTTGTATAGAAATCACAGCCTTCAAAGTGAAGAAGATACCGTTTTTCTTCTTTCTTTTCCAAGGACAGTTTCCTTTCATACCAGACTCTGGAATGTTTCTCCTGACGGCCAATGCCGCTTTTTTTGGTCTCATAAGTAAAAGGCACCAGGATCTTTTCCCCCTGGGGGAAATTTTCCTGCCATCTGTCTTTTAGGCCTTCCTTTTTATCGTCAAAGGCAAACTCCCATTCTCCGTTTAAGTTTTTCCATTTTTCCCGGACAAGCTGCGGTCTGGGATAATCTTTCTGATGCTGATACATAAGTTTCTTATACCTCCGTAAAACCCCGCAAATTTTCTTACTGAAAATCAAATAAGGACAACTGATTGGACTTGGGCAGGTTTCCGAAAAGCCCCAGATCGTTCATCAGGTCAATGGTGGAAGCCGTTACCTTGGTCCGGTTCCGGAAATCATCCAGAGACAGGAAAGGCCCTTCTTCCGCAGCGGCCACCACTGCATCCGCCGCCCGGTCTCCCAGCCCCTCGATGGTATCCAGGGCAGGCATTAATTTCCCGTCTATGATCTGAAAAGTATGAGCGTTTGCTTTATAGATATCAATAGGCATAAACTCAAAGCCTCTTGCATACATTTCCTGGACATTTCTCATATCTTTATAAGTATCCTGTTCCTTTTTGGTAAGGCTGTCTTTCCGTTTTTCATAGTCGTCCATGAAATACTCCAGCTTTTCCTTTCCCTGGCACATCAGCTCGTAGGAAAAGGCTGTGGCACGGATACTGAAATAAGCCGCATAATAAGCCAAAGGATAGAAGATTTTACAGTAAGCGATCCTCCAGCCCATCATAACATAAGCCGCCGCATGGGCTTTGGGGAACATGTACTTGATCTTCTTACAGGAGCCGATATACCAGTCCGGCACCCCGTGGTTCTTCATCTCTTCTTCCCATTCCGGCTTCAGCCCTTTTCCTTTCCGGACGCTTTCCATAATGGTGAAAGCCATTCCCGATTCCAGGCCTTTATTGATCAGATAGATCATAATATCGTCACGGGTACAGATACAGGTGGTAATGGTAGCGGTTCCCGATTTGATCAGATCCTGGGCATTCCCCAGCCATACATCTGTACCATGGGAAAGTCCTGCGATACGGATCAGGTCGGAAAACGAGGTAGGATTTGCCTCGATTAACATCTGCATGGCAAAATCCGTTCCAAACTCCGGAATCCCCAGACATCCCAGAGGGCAGCCCCGGATATCTTCCGGAGTGATTCCCAGAGCTTCTGTATTCTTAAACAAGGACATAACCTCCTTGGAGTCCAGAGGGATCTCCCTGGCGTTGATCCCTGTCAGGTCCTCCAGCATACGGATCATGGTAGGATCATCGTGTCCCAGGATATCCAGCTTCAGCAAGTTGGAATCAATGGAATGGTAATCAAAATGGGTGGTGACAATATCACTGTTCATATCATTGGCAGGGTGCTGGACAGGGGTAAATTCCTCAATATCCCAGCCGATGGGAAGAACAATGATCCCCCCAGGGTGCTGGCCGGTAGTCCGGCGCACACCTGTGCATCCCTGGACGATCCGGTTGATCTCACAGTACCGCTTTCTCTGTCCCCGTTCCTCATAATAATTTTTCACATAACCGAAGGCTGTTTTCTCTGCCAGAGTACCGATAGTTCCGGCCTTAAAAGTCTGTCCCGCTCCAAAGATAACCTCTACATAGCGGTGGGCTTTCCCCTGGTAATCTCCGGAGAAATTCAGGTCAATATCCGGCTCCTTGTCCCCCTTAAATCCCAGAAAAGTTTCAAAGGGGATATCAAATCCTTCTTTTTTCAGAGGCTGTCCGCATACCGGGCAGTTCTTATCGGGCATATCACAGCCTGCCCTTCCTGAGTAGGCACGGACTTCTTCCGAATCAAAATCTGCATAGTGGCAGTTTGGACAGTAGTAATGAGGGCTCAATGGATTTACCTCTGTAATACCCGACATAGTAGCCGCAAAGGAAGATCCTACAGAACCTCTGGAGCCTACCAGATAACCGTCGCTGTTACTCTTCCACACCAGCTTCTGAGCGATCATATACATAACCGCATAGCCGTTGGAGATAATGGAGTTTAACTCTCTCTCCAGCCTTTCCTCAACTACTTTCGGAAGGTTTTCCCCGTAGATCTCATGGGCTTTGTTGTAGCAGATCTCCCGCAGCATACTATCGGAATTTTCAATCACCGGAGGGCATTTTCCTTTATGGATAGGAGAAATCTTCTCCACCATATCTGCGATCTTATTGGTATTGGTGATCACGATCTCCTCAGCCTTTTCCCTTCCCAGATAGGCAAACTCCTCCAGCATTTCTTCTGTAGTCCGCAGGTACAGAGGCGCCTGCTGGTCAGCGTCGTCGAAGCCTTTTCCTGCCATAATGATCCGCCGGTACACCTCGTCCTCCGGATCCAGAAAATGGACGTCGCAGGTCGCCACCACAGGCTTATTAAAGGACTCGCCCAGTTTCACGATCTTCCGGTTGATCTCCTGAAGGTCCTCCTCCGTCTGTATATCATCCCTGTCCGGATCCCGGAGCATAAAGGCATTGTTTCCAATAGGCTGAATCTCCAGATAATCATAGAAATTTACGATCCTGGCGATTTCTGTATCCGGACGGCCGTTTAATACTGCCTGGTAAAGTTCTCCCGCCTCACAGGCAGAACCGATCATCAGTCCCTCCTGATATTTCAGATAGAGGCTTTTGGGCACCCTGGGTCTCCGGTTATAATAGATCAAATGAGAGTCAGACACCAGATGATAAAGGTTTACCCTTCCCACATCGTTTTTTGCCAGGATAATAGCATGATAAGTAGGCATTTTCTGGATAGTATGGACAGACACTGCCCCTTTTTCATTGAGCTGGTCCAGATCAAAAATATCCCGTTCCTCGCACATCTTGATAAACTTTACAAAGATCTGCGCCGTACACTCTGCGTCGTCTACCGCCCGGTGGTGATTTTCCAGGGAAACCCCTACGGCCTTCGCTACCGTATCCAGCTTAAACCGGTTTAACTGAGGCAGAAGGAAACGGGCCATGCCTACGGTATCCACAATGGTATCTTCCCGGTCAATCCCCAGATCCTCATAATTCTTCTTGATAAAACTCATATCAAAGCCTGCGTTGTGAGCCACCATCACAGCCCCCCGGCAGAACTGCTCAAATTCCGGCAGGACCTTGTCGATAGCAGGGGCATCCTGGACCATAGAGTCATTGATACTGGTAAGCTGCTGGATCCGGAAGGGAATGGGGATCTGAGGGTTCACAAACTGGGAGAACCGGTCTGTGATCTTTCCGTCTTCCACCCGGACAGCTCCGATCTCAATGATCTTATCTTTCATAGCTGAAAAGCCGGTAGTCTCAATATCAAAGACCACATAGGTCCCGTGAAGAGACTGTCCCTGGCTGTTGTCCACGATCCCCTTCAGGTCATCTACCAGATAAGCCTCCATGCCATAGATCACTTTAAAATCCGAATCCTGAGGAACCACCCCGCCCCAGGCATCGAAACAATGATTCGCCTCAGGGAATGCCTGGACTACCCCGTGATCGGTAATGGCAATGGCTTTATGTCCCCACTCATAGGCTCTTTTGATAATGGATTTTGCATCGGAAACTCCGTCCATATCACTCATTTTGGTATGACAGTGGAGTTCCACTCTTTTCTCAGGGCTGTTGTCCATACGGCTGTTTTCAAAACTGGGGATCTTTTTGATCCCTACAACAGAACCGATGGTCAGCTCACTGTCATACCGGTCAATGGTGGTGACTCCTTTTAATTTAATAAAAGCCTTTGCCTTGATCCCCTGGGTAATCTCTTCAACCTGATCATTCCTGGCAAACATCTTTACGGTAATGGAATCTGTAAAATCCGTAATGGAAAAAATAATAATAGTCTTTTCATTGCGGATCCCTCTGGTCTCCACTGTCATGATCTGGCCTCTGACACAGACTTCGCCCATCTCTGTCTGAACACTTTCCAAAGGAATGGTCTCATCCTCAAAATCTCTTCCATAAAGCACATCCGGATTATCAGAGCGTTTTACACTCCGTTTGAAATCGCCGAAGCTTCTGTCCCCTCTGCCTCTTCCCTTATCTCCTTTAAAGGATTTTCCAAACTTTGTACTCTTATCCTCTTTTTCTCTCTTCTCTGTCTTTCTGGTCTTTTCTTTAACTTCTTCTTTCTTCTCTCCCTTTTCCTGGTCTTTGTTCCCAGCTTCCACGATATCCGGTATTCCTTCATCTTCATGTTTTCCAAAAGAAGACATTTCTATAATATGAGCTGCCTCCTGCTGAAGCTGGATCTCACTGTTTTTCCGGATCTTGCTTTCTTTAGTTTCCCGGTACTCGGCCTCTACCTTCAGGGAAAAGGCACAGCGCTCGCAGAAAACCTTTTCTATGTACTGGATCAGTTCCTTTTCCTTGCTTTTTGCCAGCACGTTTGACTGAAGAACCATATGCATGGTATCTGTCTGGGGAAACGTAATTACAGCATTCCGGAACATATTAAATACCAGAATGCTGTAATTCTTCAACTCCAGTGCCATGGAAGAGCGGTATGCGTCCAGAAAAAGCTCCGGGGTATACTGACTGGAAAGGTCAAACCTCTCCAGGATTTTTACTTTCATCGGCACTCCCGGAAAACACTGGGCCGCAATAGTGTTTTCCAGGGTATAAATATATTTCTTATGAATCCACTGCCTGCTGCGGATATAGATCCGGATATGATCCTTTTTCTGGTTGATCGTCACCTTGGTAACCACCACTTCTTCCAGAAGAGCCCGCAGCTCTCCTTTCAGCTCCAGATTCCGGAACACTTCCAGAAATTCTTTTTCCATGAAGCAATGCCTCCTTTGATCATTTCCAATTTTCCAGTTCCTGACGAAGCACTGAAAGGAGCTGGTCTTCAGGAACCTTCCGGATGATCTCGCCTTTCTTGATGAGAAGGCCCTCTCCTTTTCCTCCGGCAATGCCGATATCTGCTTCTTTGGCTTCTCCCGGGCCGTTTACCACACAGCCCATAACTGCCACTTTAATGTCCAGAGGAAACTCCTGGACCATGGTCTCCACCTGATTTGCCAGACCGATCAGATCGATCTGGGTCCGTCCGCAGGTAGGACAGGAGACTACTTCCACCCCGCCCTTTCTAAGATTAAGAGTTTTCAGGATCCTCTTGGCGGATTTGATCTCCTCCACCGGATCTCCCGTAAGAGATACCCGGATGGTATCCCCGATCCCCTGATAGAGGATGATCCCCAGTCCTACGGCGGATTTGATATTTCCGGAGTAAAGGGTTCCGGCTTCTGTAATTCCCACATGAAGAGGATATCTGGTCTCCCTGGCCAGGATCTCATGGGCCTTTACACACATCATCACATCTGAGGATTTAATACTGATCACCAGGTTGTCATATCCCAGATCCTCAATGATCTTCACCTTGTCAAGGGCGCTTTCCACCAGCCCTTCTGCTGTGACGCCCCCATATTTTTTCACCAGTTCTTTTTCCAGGGAACCGCTGTTTACTCCCACCCGGATAGGGATATTCCGCTCTTTTGCTGTATCCACCACAGCCTTGATCTTTTCTTTTCCCCCGATATTTCCCGGGTTGATCCGGATCTTGTCTGCGCCGTTTTCCATAGCCGCTATGGCCATCTTATAGTCAAAATGAATATCCGCCACCAGGGGGATATGGATCTGCTTTTTGATCTCCTTTACTGCCCTGGCCGCTTCTATAGTGGGCACCGTACAGCGGATGATCTCGCAGCCTGCCGCCTCCAGGGCCAGGATCTGCTTTACCGTTCCTTCTACATCTTCTGTCCTGGTGTTGGTCATAGACTGGATCAGGATAGGATTGCCTCCTCCGATCTTCCGGTCCCCGATCTGAACCACCTTGGTATGCTCACGATACATGTCCTTTTCCTCCGTTCCGATGGAATTTTCTATCTCTCTATTTCTGTATCTGGAGAAGTTTTTCCTTTAATTCGCCTTCCAGACGGTAGATCTCCGCCTCTGCGGCTCTTCTCTTCTCCCGGCCTTCTCTCTGGATATTCATCACCTCGTCGAAGGTGCTGATGAGAGATTCATTGGTCTTTTTCAGGGTTTCAATATCTACGATACCCCGCTCGGATTCTTTAGCAGATTCTATGGTAGCCATTTTCAGAGTCTCCGCGTTTTTCTGAAGCAGGGCGTTGGTCATGTCTGTCACTTCCCGCTGGGCTTTGGCCGCCTCAGTAGAATGGGCGATCCCCAGGGCGATGACCATCTGGCTCTTCCACAGAGGAATGGTATTCACAATCGTAGACTGGATCTTTTCCGCCATCTGGGTATCATTTCCCTGTACCAGACGGATCTGAGGGGCCGTCTGGATACAGATCATCCTGGTCAGCTCCAGATCATGGATCTTTTTCTCAAAGCGGTCGCAGAGAGAATCCAGATCCTTGGCCGCCTGGGCGTCCTCCGGCAGATTGGTAGTCTGGGCCTTAGCTATAAGCTGAGGCAGCTCTGTAGCGCGGATTTCTTCCAGCTTTTTCTTTCCTGCTAAAATATACATGGAAAGCTCTTTGAAATAATTCAGGTTCAGAGCATACATCTTATCCATTGTAGCCGCGTCTTTCATCAGCTGGATCTGGTGCTTTTCCAGAATTTCCACGATCCGGTTGACATTTGTCTCTGCCTTGGCATATTTATTTTTCATAGACTCCAGCTTGTCTGTGCCTCTTTTAAAGAAGCCCATAATACCTTTCCGCTCTTCTTCCGCATCAAAACTCTTCAGTTCCGTGACTACATTTTCCAGAAGATCTCCCACTTCTCCCAGATCTTTTGTCCTTACTTTATCCAGGGCTTCCTCAGAGAAATCCGCCATCTTCTTCTGAGTTCCCGCCCCGTACTGAAGGATCGCCGCAGAATTGCGGATATCGATCTGTTTTGAAAAATCATCTACCATCTTCCGCTCCTCGGGAGAAAGAATGCTATCGTCCATTTTGGGAGTCTCAGGCTCTTCTTTCTTTACCTCCGCCACGGGAGCTTCCTCCTTCAGAGGCTCAAATGTAAGAGTAGGAGTCACTGTAAAATCCTTTAATTCATCACTCATGGCTTATTTATCCTTTCTTTTAAAATCCTCATCTCCTGTCAGGCCTTCCTGGGCCAGCATGGTCTTCAGCACAGAAATATCTGTGGAAACATCCCACGCCGTATCCTTGTAAAAGCTGTCCAGAAGATTCTCAAAAGCCGTGTTAATGGTATCCAGGGTATTTTCGATTTCTTGTTTTGCCGTTTTAATATTTTCTCCTTCTACCTCCTGCTTATCCAGCTCTTCGTAAGCTTTCAGAAGCTTCATGGTAGTAGGAAGGTAGTAATCCATAAATTTATGAAGGTCTTCGATCAGCTCCGGATGCTGTTCCACTCTCTGGAAGATCCTGCGGATCACATTTTCCAGGTGATACATTTTATTAGAGACTTCTACTCCCGGGATCGCGTCATTGCTTCTCCTGATCTCTTCTATGTAGCGGTCTCCCTCTTCGATGACTTTCTTCGCTTCCTCAGAAAGCTTCTTCCTGGGATCTTCCGCTGCCTCCTTTTTCATCTGCTCGGCGTTTTTCTCCGCTGCGAGGTACTGATCATATGCCTCGTCGCTGGCGATCAGACAGGTCTCTCCTTTATCCAGATGTCCTTCCAGAAACATCTGTTTCTTGATCATTTTCTTCAGATCCTTCCGGACAAATTTCTCCGGCTTTCTCACGCCTTTCGCCAGGTCTCTGATTGTTCCGTAAGGCTTTCCGTTCAGTGTCTTTACATAAGACCGGAATCTTTTAACCTTCTTTCTCATATGGTTGCCGCAGACTGCCATAACCAGACTGATAGCCATTGCCGGAAGAAAAATCATCAGCACGGTATCCATTTTCGCTGCCAGAGAATCTATAAATATAGAAGCGATCCCCAGAGATCCTGCGGTTATCCCAAACATCAGAGTCAGGGCGATACCTAACGTGGTAAACAAGATACCCATAGCTCTGGCCCATCCGGTATTTACAAAAAGAGCAAATTCTTCTCTGGCCTCTTTCATTCTCTTTGAAGAGCTGTCATACCTGTCACGGGTGCGGCTGCGCCCAAAAGGACGGTAACTGTATTTTGTGCTGTAGCCGTTTCCCGGTCCGTAAGGTCCTCCGGGATCTTGAGTATAGTTTCCAAAATTTCCCATTCCCCGGCGTCCGGCGTTTTTCAGACTCTGAGCCACATTTCCCAGCGCGTTCTCCAGAGTTACCCCCAGATCCCGGTTCAGTGCGCCGAAGTCACCTGTATCTATAGCATGCTGTACGATATCTTTTACTTCCCGTCCAAGATTATTCCAGTCATTTCCAGCCATAATTTCACTTCCTGATCCTAGATTTTCGCCACAAAGGGCTGCTTTTATCCTTGATTATATATGAAAGAATAGAAAAAAGCAACGGAACTTCTCTTGCAATTCACACATTAAAGTTTTATAATGGTAAAAAATTAATTTACTATACATACCGCAGCTTGCGGCAGGAATGGAGGAACCTAAAATGGAAAAAAAGAACATTGACTGGTCAAATCTGGGCTTTGCTTATATGAAGACCGATTACCGT
>DWUX01000032.1 GCA_019120545.1 Candidatus Blautia stercoripullorum
ATCGATAAATTCCCCATTATCCCCGAAGTCACAGGCATCACATTCTTCTCTGGTAAGAAGCTCCTCGTTGATCAGTGTCTCCAGATCGATAAAATAAGGATTTCCTGCAAAGGTTGAAAAGGACTGATAGGGAGAATCCCCATATCCCGTAGGTCCCAGTGGAAGGATCTGCCAGTTCTTCTGTCCTCCTGCTTTTAACTGATCCACAAATTCATAGGCTTCCTTGGAGAAACAGCCGATTCCGTAATCAGACGGAAGGCTGGCTACCGGAAGCAGCACACCGCTTTCTCTCATGATCGATCTCCTTTTTACATTAGGCAGGCCCCCTGGTATGTGTAAGCATCTTCTCACAGATAGGTCCGCCGGTTTCTGGTAACGGTATCGGTAACGTTTCCGATATCTTCTATGGTTAATCTACCACAGGTCCCGAAAAGATGCAAGTAGGTAATGTTTAACAAATTTTATGCTGGAAATTTAGTGGATATGACTGAAGAAAAAATCATAGAATGCAGATACACTCTGCTTGTTTTAGTTTGTATCATATGATACACTAAAAAAGCT
The DNA here is from genome assembly GCA_019120545.1 of Candidatus Blautia stercoripullorum. Taxonomy (GTDB): domain Bacteria; phylum Bacillota; class Clostridia; order Lachnospirales; family Lachnospiraceae; genus Blautia; species Blautia stercoripullorum. The sequence goes on from DWUX01000032.1 coordinate 562, forward strand.
ACCACCCCCAGACAGGTAGAGGAAAGGGGGTGCGTCATCATGGATTTACCCTTAACATTTTTTCTCTCTGTTATGGCAAGTGTAGTCGCCTACTACATATGCAAATGGCTGGACGGCGAGAAGTAACTGGTAGTCAGCCTAGGGCATAAGCCACCCTCCCAAAATGGAATAGAAAACCCCGGAGTCGCAACCTCCGGGGTTTTCATTTTTCGTGTCACCATGGACACCCTTAACATTTTGCCTGACTGCATTATAGCATATGATTTCTACCATTGCAAGTATACGTAATGTCATCTTCTCCCATTTCTCCTGTTGACAATAGCCAGCAGCCGGAAAAGCTGGGTAAGAGACACAGCCAGAGCCGCCACATAGGTGAGAGCTGCTGCCGTAAGCACTTTCCTTGCTCCATATAATTCTTCTCCGGTTAAGATATGTGTGCTTTCCAGGGCACGGAGAGCCCGTCTGCTGGCGTCAAATTCTACCGGGAGAGTGATCAGCTGGAATAAAGTAGAAAGTCCGAAGCACAGCACTCCAAGATAAGCCAGGTTTCCCAGTCCCCCTCCCTCTCCTGCAAAGAGCAGGCCTATCAGGATCAGGGGAAGAGCCAGGCGGGAACCGATGTTAGTCACCGGTATAATGGCATTCCGTATTTTAATGGGAAGATATCCCTGGGCATACTGGATAGCGTGGCCGGCCTCATGGGCCGCCACACCGATGGCTGCTGTGGAGGTCCGGTCACAGACACTGTCGGAAAGCCGTATGATATTGGTTCTCGGATCATAATGGTCTGTAAGGCTTCCTCCGGTTTTTTCTATTTTGGTCTGGTACACGCCAGAGGCATCCAATACCTTTCTGGCCGCCTGGCTTCCCGAAAGGCCCAGATGAGAAAGCTGGGCGGAATATTTCTGAAATGTAGTACTTACTCTGGCGCTGGCCCATATAGCGAAGATCACTGCAGGCAGCACCCGGAGAATGTAATAGTAGTCGAAAAACATGGCAGGATTCCTTTCCGATATAGAATAGTAATAGTATGTTCTCCTAAAGACCTTATCATTCTAGAATTCAAAAGATTTTTCCTCCGTAATAGAAAAAGAAAACCCTCGGACTGCCTTCCGAGGGTTTCTACTTGGTGAGTCCATGCCTGACACATGTTATATCTCTTCTATTATACCGTTATCTTCCTTGCCTCATGTTCAGCCGCTACCTCCTGGGGCGTTTTTTCCCGCAGCCTGGCAGCTCCATGGTAATCTTTTGTGGGGATCAGATCTCCTTTTGCCAGATTTTCTTTTGCTTCTTTAATGGCTTCTGTGTACTGAGGCAGCCATTTTTCCTGAGCCACCAGCATCTCATCAATCATCTGCCATACTTCCGGCGGATTGCATACAGCTCCTGTAAGGGGATCCATCAGGGCAGCCTGCTTCAGAAGTTTCACATCCCCATGAACCGCAGCCTCTACAGCCAGCTTCTGAACCCAGATGGACTGAGAGCAGACAGCGGCGCATCCCAGGGGCAGATCTCCTACTTTCGGAACGCTGATCCCGTTTCCATCTACATAACAGGGCACTTCTACCACAGATTCATAAGGAAGATTGGTAATACAGCCTTCATTCATTACATTAAAATGTCCCCGGTACATTTTTCCTGTTTCCAGAGATTCTATAATATAGGAGCAATGTTCCTTCCCTCTCTCTGAGCCATTCAGTTTTTTAGGCTCTTCCTGCAGGATCTTTGGATAATCTGTCTCAAACCAGTTTCTCTCCTCTCTGGTAACCCGGAGATATCCTCCCGTTTCCCCGTTGATCCAGTTGTCCAGGTTGATCCAGTCTTTGATCTCCTCGGGACGCTTCCGGTACCAGGCCACATACTCGGAGAGATGACCGTTGGATTCGGTGGAATAATAACCGAAGCGCTTCAGCATATCAATCCTTACCTTCTCTTCTTCCCGGTATTTTTCATGATTCTCAAAGCCTTCCAACAGTCTGGGGATCATGTCTTCACCATTATGTTTCACAGAAATATACCAGGTCTGATGATTGATCCCGGCGCAGATGATATCCAGCTCTTCTCTGGGGATCCCCAGAACCTCTGCGATCTGCATTTCTCCATGGATCTCTCCGTGGCACAGGCCGATAGTCTTTACCCCGCCGTATTTGTTGCAGGCCCAGGTAGCCATGGCGTTGGGATTGGAATAATTCAGCATAATAGCTCCCGGCTCTGCCACTTCCCGGATATCTTTGCAGAAATTCAGCATTTCTGCGATCACTCTCTGTCCATACATGATTCCTCCTGTACACAAAGTGTCTCCCACACACTGATCCACTCCGTACTTCAGGGGAATTTCAATATCCGTCTCAAAAGCCTCCAGGCCTCCGATCCGGACACAGTTTACAATATATCTGGCGTCTTTAAAAGCCTCTCTTCTGTCTGTAGTGGCAAAAATTTTTATGGGAATGCCGTTGGCATCCAGATCCCGCTGGCATAGCGCTCTGGTTTTCTCCAGATTGTCCCCATTAATATCTGTGAAGGCAATTTCAATATTATGAAATTCCGGCACTGACAGAATATCTGTAAATAAAGTTCTGGCAAAGACAAGACTTCCTGCTCCAATGAAAGCAACTTTAAAACTCATGATAAAACCTCCCGTTTCTTTTTGTCTATTATATCTTCTGCCGCTTTTCCATGTGCAACCTATTGACTCCTTTCTTTCAAAATGCAATATATTGCCGCATTTAATTTTCTGTGCTACACTGTCTGCATAAGCAACAGACCCGGCCCGGGAATTTAATCTTTAAACTGCCGGGCTCCATATATAGGAGGTTTATCCTTATGCCGGAAAAACAATCTCTCCGGGGAGAGATCACCGCCTTCTATGCCCTTACTCTTCCCGAATTCCATATGCCTTTTCATGCCCACCACAGTTTTGAGATCATGTATGTAACCGCGGGAACCTGCCGGATCTTCTGCGGAGATGACACATTTCAGGCAGAACCCAATCATTTTGTATTTATAGGCGCCCGGGTTCCCCATCGGCTGGAGATCACTCCGGACCGTCCCTGCTCTATTTTAAATCTGGAATTTACCTTTTCTTACGGGGAAGGTACTTACCCTATGTCAGAATTGCTTTCCAAATGCAGGGATTTCCGGGAGTTTTGGAAGAAAATGCCGTCTTATCGGTACAGCGGGGATATGCGGGATCTGGGATATGCCCTGAAAGATCTGATCTCCCACCTTCAGAAAGCACCGGACAGCTCTGATTTTCTCCTTTATCTTCTTTATTCCAGGACTATGGCAGAGCTGGCTTATTCCATGATCCACGAAAAAGAAAATACCGGCCTCTATTATCTGAAAAAGGCCTGCGGCTATATAGACCGGAATATCCATGAAACCATACGGATACCGGAACTGGCTGCCTATACCGGGATCAATAAGTCCTATCTTCAGGCTCTTTTTTCCAGGATCCTGGGGTGCGGCATCATTGAATATATAAACAAAAAAAGGCTGGAAGAAGCTGTCTTTCTCCTGATAAACAGCTCTATGAGCATCACAGACATTGCCTTTTCCACCGGCTATAACAGCCGCCAGCATTTCGCCCATACCTTTGAAAAATATTACGGCACCGGTCCCCTGTCATATCGAAAGCTTCATAAAAGGCAGATGACCGCAGATACAGGAGAGAACCAGTATATTCTGGACGGAGACAGGACTTCTTATCAGAAATTAGTGCAATGACCAGTCTCTGAAAATACTTTTTGAATCGTATGATTGCAAAAGTTCACAGAATTTTCACTTGTTTTATTCGCTATATGTGTTATAATACCATTGTAACAAGGAAATGACCTTGACAACACCTGTTTGTAAAAGATGCAAAGAAGGCTGTCGGGCAATCAGATTTTTGGAGGAAAAG
>DWUX01000007.1 GCA_019120545.1 Candidatus Blautia stercoripullorum
TTTATTGTGGTGAGATTTTCTCATGATTGTCTGTCGCATTAATGCGACAGCCTCTACAGAAAACGGTTATATTCAGCAAAATCTCATTTTAAGCGGTATATTTATCAGGAAAGTACGGTTACATCACCGAGAATACCTTCCTTTTAATTAATATCAAGTCTCCCGCTGTGAGAAATATCTTGCCCACGCCGCAAGTCCGGCGCCGTGCATAAACTGTCCCTCAGCCACAAGTTTTCTGAACTGCTCCTCCGTCATCTCCTCCATCTGAATGATCTCTCCCGGTTCTCTGTGGGAATCTCCTGCTTCACCGCACTCTGCCGCAAAAAGCCAGATCTTCTCATTCGTCGATCCGAAGGACGGGTAGAATGCCCCGAGAGAATGCAGTTTCTTAACGCTGTACCCTGTCTCTTCTTTAAGCTCTCTCTCGGCCGCCTCATCCGGAGTCTCCCCCGGATCAACGAAACCGCCCGGAAGCTCCCATTGCCAGGAACGTACAGGATAGCGGTACTGCCTCTGCAAAAGTATATTTCCATCCCGGATAGGAAGGATGCTTACCCCCTCCCTGATCTCCAGATAATCATACGGCTGTTCATGGCCGTTCACGCGCACACGATCCTGGACGATCGTGAAGCGTCCTGCCTTCATCTTCTTTGACTCCAGTGTCTCAAAGGGTGTTTTTTTCTCCATTTCAAGCCCTCCTAAAATACAACAAGGGGCAGGTCCCTCTAGGCAAAGGGGCTGCCCCCGATTTCAGACATAATCAGTATATTTTACAAAAGTCCTGCCGCTCCGATCATTCCGGCGTCATTGCCAAGCACTGCCGCTTCAATCTCCGGCACATCTCCTTTTTCTCCGCCAAAGCATTCTTTTTTCACGATCTCGCGAAGGGGGGCAAGAAGGGTCTCGCCCTGCCTGGAGATGCCGCCTCCCAGCAGCACAAGCTGGGGCCGGAAAATATTCACGATATTTACGATACCCAGACCCAGTCTGCGGATATAGGCATCCACAACTGTCTTCATCACGGCATCACCCTGTTCTGCCATTGCAAATATCTCTTCCGGCTCCAAATCCCTACCTGATGCGCGGCGTGCGTCTCGCTTTAAGGCAGTCGCGGAAGCATAGGCCTCCAGACATCCCCGCCTTCCGCAGGTGCAGGGTTCTCCGTTCTCCACAATAACCATATGTCCCAGCTCGCTGCCGCCGATTCCTCTTCCTTCATAGATTTCGCCGTCCAGAATAATCCCGCCGCCGACGCCGGTTCCCAGAGTCAGCATAACCACATCGCTGCAGTCCTTTCCCGCTCCCGCCACTGCTTCGCCAAGAGCCGCACAGTCCGCGTCATTTGCGATCTCCACCGGGATGGGAAGATATTTCCCGATTTCCTGTGCCAGAGGCACTTCTTCCCACCGGATGTTGTTGGAATAACGGACAACGCCATTCTTACGGTCCACAGTACCCGGGACGCCGATCCCCGCACCCACACACTGATCCATGGCGATTCCGTTCTTCTCCAGAAGAGCAAGCGCTGTCTCTCCGATGGTCCGGATCACTTCCTGGACCGGACGCTCTGCTGCCGTTGGGATACACACAGAGTCGATCAGCTTCTGGTGCACGTCCACAAGACCGATCTTCGTGTCCGTTCCTCCGATATCGATACCGATCCTGACAGGCGCCGCTTTCTCGCGGATCGTGGTGAGCAGAGCATCGCAGCTTCCTTCGATCACATAGGCGCCGCTCCCTGCCGGAAGGAACAGGCTGTCGCCTTTCTTATAGGATACCTGTGTGTCGTCATCTGAAGCTTCATCCTGCCCGCCGCAGGAAACAGTTCCCTCACCGTCAAGGATCAGGATACTGACAAAGGACTCTTCGGATACAAAGCCTTCCATCCTGCGCATCATCCGTCCGTCCAGATTCAGTTTGTCTACAGTGAAATAATCACAGTCCGCAACGTGGGGATAGCTGCTCTTGCTCTTGATCAGCGGGACCCGGTTGGTAACGGCAAGGGCTTTCTCGATATGGAGATCACGTTTTTTTCCGTCCTTTCCCACTCTTCCGTAATCATAGACACGGTAAGTCACATTGGAATTCTGTTGAATCTCTGCAATCAGGATGCCGGCTCCGATGGCATGGATCGTACCGGACTCAATGAAGAGGACGTCTCCCTTCTGCACTGGCACTGCATTAAGCACCTCCAGAAGTGTATCTTCCTGAATTCTTCTGGCAAATTCTTCCTTGCTGATCTCCGTCTTAAAACCATAGTAGAGAAACGCGTCTTTCTCGGCATCCATCACGTACCACATCTCGGTTTTTCCGTACTGGCCCTCATTTTTCAGGGCATACCGGTTATCCGGATGGACCTGGATGGACAGATTCTGCTTTGCGTCGATAAATTTGATCAGAATCGGAAAATCACGGAACCTTCTGCAGTTGGTTCCAAGGACTTCTTTTCCTGCCGCCTCTATGTACTGTTCCAGTGTCTTTCCGGCATACGGACCGTTTACAATCGTAGAAGGACCGTCCGGATGACAGGACAGTTCCCATGTCTCAGCCAGCACGTCGCCGTCATATTCTTTCCCGTACTCATCCGCCAGCCGGCGGCCTCCCCAGAGATAGTCCTTACAGCTTGGTTTCAGTTTATAAACACTCATAATCTCTCTCCTCTTTCAAAAAACTGCTTCACAACTGCTTCTGCAGGTTTCCCGTATATTTCATAATATCTGTGCCCCTTTGCCTCTTCTTCCGACCCAAGGCTTGGATTCCACGACCAGAGAACCGCGCCCCTTATCCACGGACGTTTTTCCATAGCATGGAATGCTTTTTTATACCATTCTTCCTGTTCAGAGAGACTGACATCCCCCTCGACTTCCCAATCATTGGGACGCAGGGATGAACCGACTGTGGACATACATCCCGTCTCCGCAAAGAAGAACGGCTTCTGGTATTTCTCCACAACATTCTCAATCCGGTCAAGCTGATTTTCCCAGTCATCCGCCGGATAATAACCGCTGGATGAGATCACGTCCACACAGTCCCACCATTTCACATTATGCTCCTGATATTTATCGGTATTATAGCTGACCGGACCATGGTAGACTTTCCTGATGTCCCCGATCAGTTTTCTCCATTCCTGCTCCCTGTGTTCCGCCATCACCATCTCACATCCCGCGATGAACATCTCACAGTGCATTCTTTCCGCAATCTGCGCATAATGAAGCTGGAACTGGGTATAAGAGGCAAACCACTCTGACCATTTCGGTTCGCAGGGCACATCTTCATCGAAAAAGTTGATATGTGCCCGCCACGTTCCGTTCAGGCAGTTTACAGTGGGTTTTATAAAAACTTTAAGTTCCAGACTTTTCGCATAACTGATAAATTCCATCAGTTCCCGGTCAGACATCGTACGTTCCGTATCATAACGGATTTCCACCGACTGAGCGGTTTTCTGCACTCCTCCCGGGGCCAGAAGCACCGTATCCGCACCGGTCCTCTCTTTCATGGCGCGCAGGCTTTCTTTTGCTGTCTCCCGGGAAAGCACTCCGCGTTCTGCAAACGGAGCAAATGTGATCCCTCTGATGTACTCAAAATCCATATGCCTGTACTCTCCTGTTCTCCATATTTATACTGCTCTTTTATAACTAAATCCCGGCTCCGTTTGACCGGATAACTTCTCCGTACCAATACGCCGAGTCTTTCAGGATGCGCTTCTGGGTCTCAAAATCCACATAGACAATGCCGAACCTCTCTGCATATCCTTTCTCCCATTCAAAGTTCTCCATAAGTGACCACTGGAAATATCCCCGCAGATCAACCTCATCCGCCGCCCGCTTCAGTTCATGGAGATATCTCGCCAGAAAATCAATCCGGTTGGGATCATGGACCTTTCCGTCCAGCGAGACAGTATCATGGCAGGCCATACCGTTCTCCGTAATATAGATCGGCTTGTGATATCTCTCATAGAGGAACTTCGGTCCCCAGTACAGGCACTCCGGGGTTACCGGCCAGTTCACTGCAGTTTTTGCATATCCGGGTACACGGTCTGTTTCCTCCGGTCTTCCGTCCGCTCCCATACGGAACGCCCTGCCGTTATAGATATTCTGTCCGTATACATCGATAGGTTCAGAGATAAGTCTCATATCCTCCTCCGTGATCCTTGGCAGATATTTCTCATATCGCGCAAGCCCTTCTTCCAGATAATGTCCCAACAGAACCGGATCCGACCACCATGCCACATTCCATGTCCAGTCCGAATCGTCATCCTGCATGGAGAAATATTTCTGGCGCGCCGCCTCTACATCTTCCGGACGGTCAGACGCCGGATAGATGATGCCGCTTGTAGGCGCATAGCCGATGGTCAGCGGCTGCTTTGCATACTGTCTTAACATCTGTACTGCCCTGCCATGGGCGCGAAGGGCATTGTGGGCCATTTCAAAGGTATCCCTCAGGGGACATTTCAGCCCCGGCGCGTGAACCCCTGTCAGAAATCCAAGGCCCACAAAACACTGTGGTTCATTCAGCGTAAAGAAATGAGTTACCCTGTCGCTGAACCTCTCCGCGATAAGACGGGCATATTCCCCGAACCACTCCGCTATATCCCTGTTCATCCATCCGCCCTTCTTATACAGCTCATAAGGCAGCTCCCAGTGGAACAATGTGATATACGGCTCGATCCCGTTCTTCAGAAGTTCGTCGATCAGATTGCTGTAAAACCGGATGCCTTCTTCATTCACCCTACCTGTCCCCTCGGGCAGGACACGGGACCAGTCGATAGAAAAACAGTACGCTTTCAGCCCGATCTCTTTCATAATCTGCACATCCTCACGGAAACAGTGATAGTGATCGCAGGCTGTATCGCCTGTATGTCCTCCGTACACTCTCCCCGGCTCTTTCGTATACACATCCCAGATATGCATCCCCTTGCCGGTACCATGAACGCCGCCTTCGATCTGATAGGCGCTGGTAGCGGCGCCCCACACAAAATCCTCAGAAAAGCCCATATCTAAATCCTCCTGTATGTCAAAATCTGCTGCTAAATCCTTCCTGCCGCATCGCCCGGGCTTCATCTCAAGATTACTCCGCCAGTGCTTCTACAGCTTTTGTCAGCGTATCCAGCTTCTCCTGTGCGTCCGCGTCATCCGAACCCTTTACACCGATGTAAAACTTGATCTTGGGCTCTGTCCCTGACGGACGGATACAGCACCACGCGTCATTCTCCAGCTCAAAGTAGAGCACGTTTGACCTGGGAAGTCCCGTAGCCGTCTCTTCGCCTGTCCCACAGTCTCTTATAATATTTTCTCTGTAATCCCGGAACCGCAGTACCTTCAGCCCGCCGACTGCATCCGGTACGTTTGTGCGGATCTGCTCCATCATGGACTGGATCTTCTTCGCGCCTTCCTGTCCTTTCAGCGTCACGGTACAGAGACCTTCCTTGTAATATCCGTATTTCTTAAACAGCGTTTCCATCTGATCGCACAGAGTGATGCCCTGATGCCTGCAGTATGCCGCCACTTCGCAGAGGGCCATTACCGCAACCACCGCGTCCTTGTCTCTTGCATGAGTTCCTACAAGGCAGCCATAGCTCTCCTCATAGCCGAACACATACTCATGGCTGCCTGTCTGCTCGAAGAACTTGATCTGCTCCCCGATGTATTTGAATCCGGTAAGTGTCTCGATGAGCGTCATGCCGTACTCTTTTGTGATCTCCTTTGACATCTTTCCGGATACGATGGTGGTAACCACTGCTCCGTTTTCCGGAAGTGTTCCCAGCGCTTTCCTCTGGGAAAGGATATATTCCAGAATGAGCATGCCGGACATATTCCCGGTGAAGCTCATGTATTCCCCTGTCTTTGCATCTTTCGCATATACGCCGAGACGGTCCGCATCCGGATCTGTGGCAAGAACGATATCCGCGTCCACTTCTTTCGCAAGCTCCAGCGCCAGCGTGAACGCGTTTTTATCCTCTGGATTCGGGTAGGATACTGTCGGGAAATTCCCGTCCGGGAGTTCCTGTTCTTTGACAACATAGACCTTTTCAAATCCCAGCTCTTTCAGGATTCTCCTAACCGGAATATTTCCTGTCCCGTGGAGCGGGGTGTACACGATTTTTAAGTTCTGTGCCTCCTCGCGGATGATCTCCGGGTGTATGGCGAGAGATTTCAATGCCTCGATATATTTATCGTCGATCTCTGGTCCGATCACCTGATACAGTCCGGCTTTCTCAGCCTCTTCCCGGCTCATTGTCTTCACGCTGGCATAATCTGTCACCGCATTGACCTCTCCGATGATCTGCTCATCCTTCGGGTATGTGATCTGGGCGCCGTCCTCCCAGTATACTTTGTATCCGTTATACTCCGGCGGATTATGGCTGGCAGTCACCACGATTCCGGCTGTGCATCCCAGCTCTCTGAGCGCAAAGGAGAGCATAGGGGTAGGACGAAGGGACGGGAAGATATAGGCCTTGATCCCGTTTGCCGCAAGGCAGAGCGCCGCTTCTTCGGCAAACTCAGGAGACATATTTCTCGAGTCAAACGCGATAGCCACTCCCTTTTTCTCCGCCTTTTCTTTCAGGATGAAATTGGAAAGACCCTGGGTCGCCTTTCTCACCGTATAGATATTCATCCGGTTGGTTCCTGCTCCGATGATTCCACGGAGTCCTCCTGTCCCGAATTCCAGGTCACGATAGAATCTCTCCTCTATCTCTTTTTCATCCTTTGCTATACTTTTTAATTCGGATTTCGTAGCTTCATCAAAGTATGGATTTTCCAGCCATTCCTCATATCTTTTCTTTGCATCCATTTTGTTTTTCCTCCTTTTTTCCGGCAGCCCTGCCGATATATTTTCGGCCGTTCCGGCCGTCTTATTCTTTTTATGCTGTGATGAGAGCCATCAGATAAAACGGCTCTGCGGTCTCATACTCGTCCGGAAGCACTTTGATTTCCACCGTATGTCTTCCGCTTTTTCCGTGGTGGAGCACCGGTTCCAGATACAGGCAGTCTCCCCAGTCTTCATCGAAATTTCCGTCCAGCAGCACAGGATGTTCCATGTCGCCGTCCAGGATCAGCTCCGCTTTTCTTGCAGGATGACGAATCGTCTTCCGGTACTGCGCCGCGATACAGGACGCCTGGATTTCAAATAAGATCCGGTCGCCTGACTTTTTCCCGAGCCATCCGTTCTTAAAGTGATCAAGATGTCCTTTCTTTTCTTCTGTATCAGCCCGGAATCCGTCAAGCTTCGGACAGCTCTCCCGGATTGTAAGTCTGCGGGCATTCTCATAGGTGTTGTCGGTCATTGCTGAGGGGACAGGCTGTTCCGACTCATCCTCCCACATGTGTTCTTTCACCTGTTCCAGATATGACGTGATCTCCGCCGCTACAAGCCCATGTCCCTTATCATTGGGGTGAAGCCCGTCAGGGGTGATCTCCTCTCTGGTAAACGCTCCGGCTTTCATCCTCAGCCACACCGTATCCTTTATACTCACATGGGGCAGATGATACCAGTCTCCCACTCGATTGTGGTATTCCTGGGCATTTTTCCCTGTATCGTAAAATACATTGTTAAGAAGCAGGACTGCCGGGTTTGAACTCCATGTCAGCATCTTTCGGATCAGTCCTTCATAGGTCTCCTGAAAAAATTCATTCGGATCGTCATTTACGGAAAAGTCCACCGCCACAAAATCCGGCTGATACATCAGCATATCCGTCACCACGCGGGAAACTCCATAGTGAGAGGTGGTTCCGCCGATCCCACCGTTTACATAATGGAACGCAGCTTTCGGAAAGGTCTCTTCCCACCACCGGAACACTCTGTATGCATAACAATTCTCGTGCTTTGTGGCAAGGCTGTCCTGGGTAATAGAACCGCCGAAAAATCCGATTGTCAGTTCTACACCTGCCTCCGCCCGTCTCATACATGATTTCAGTCTGGTAAGATCTGGTCTGTTCATCTGTATTTCCTGCCTTTCTCCGGCGCCTTTGTCCTGAAGCGCCGGTATTTTTCGATTTATTACCACTGGACATCCAGTTTCTCAATATATGCGCTCAGTTCTTCCGCCATCTCCTCAGCCTCGGGAATTCTCAGATGCCCCGGCGTTCCCCTTCCATTTCTGCGGAACACAAAATGACGGATCTTCTCATCCTGCAGCGAGCTGCACACTTCATTAATAGACTGATCCCATGACGGATCGTGCTCCAGCAGAGTGGTAATACACACAATCCATGCATCCGGGTACTGACCGCGTATCTTTTTCAGCAGTTCCCCGTATCCTCTTCTCCAGCGCACGGCACGGTCACAGTTATAATCCTCTTTCATATAATCTTCCGGGTGATTGTCGTTCTGTCCGATGGCAACGATTACCACCTGAGGCGTATACTGTGTGAAATCCCAGTCTGTCGCCGGTCCGAATACCGGATTGTAATGTATCTTGTTCCATGCAGTCTCCATTCCTATATAGTCCGGTTCGTTGAACCAGCCCGTACCGTCAAGAAGAGCAATGCCGCCCTGGGCTATGTCATGGATTTCCGCACCCAGTTTCCGGGCTGTCATCCACGCGTAAGAATACCAGCTGTTGGAATACTGTCCGTTATGCTCTGGGTCCGGTTTTCCCACATAATCCACAGCCTCCGACACCTCGCCTGCCGAAACCGAATCGCCGTACACTTCGATCCTGCGCCGGGATCTTTCCGGAGGAGCAAGGAACTCTGCTCCGTCTTCTATCTCAAATCCCAGAAATGCCACCTCATGACAGGAATCCTGCCGCTTAAACAGAAGCACCTCATGGGAACTGTCTTCTGTCGTCTGATTTACGGGGATTTCAATAACAGCTTCCCCATTATCCGGCAGGCGGAGCTTTGTCTGCTCCCCGTCCAGAATACAGCCGAGATAATTCTCCCAATATGCTTTTTTGTTTCTCACATATACTTTCAGCGTGTCGCCTGTAAAACGCATCCGCACCGACGTACAGGGGAATACGAACACAGGGGCAGTCCGATTCCTCCAGTCCACTCTTCCCGTATACTGCAGATACTTATGCTCTGGCATGATCAGCATTTTTTTCCTCCTTTTCTCCGAAAAGTCCGGAGTCATAGTCTTTTTCATTTTCCGCCGTTTCCTCAGAAATATATCTCTGGAAGATCTTATTCAAAAATATGGCATTGATTCTGGCTGTAAGTGAAAATCCAACGGCCACATAAACCGGCGTGGCAAGTGCCATCGTTACACTTCCAAAAACAATACAGACTGCCGGAATCATGTTCAATACCAGCATAATAATCGTAAAGGGAAAATGCCGGACTGCCATGTACCCGGCGTTCTTGAATATATTTTTTACCGTATTTTCAAATCGGGCCTGCACAGCGAATACATATGTAAACACCATTCCCCATATAAAAGTCAAAGCGCCTACCGCTATATTAAGAAGACTCCACATATTTTTCGCCACCATCAGATCAAAAGTCAGCAAAATGCCTGTGGCAAGCATGATCAGCCAGATTCCTGTGCTTTTCTTCCATTCTTCTTTCCATGCCGAGAAATATTCCTTTGCCACATAAACGCATTCTTTTCTCTCCATCCGCAGTGTTACCCGGTACATGGCAGAAAGAGACATTCCAATAGTCACTATCGGAATACTTGTTATAATAAACAGCACATTTAATATAAGGATATCTCCCACTCTGCCCATAAATCCGAAAAACGGATTATCAATCCCGAACCTTTTCATTCTTTCATCTCCCAAAAATCTTCTATTTTCCTTAATCAAATATAAAATCTATTACTTTCGAATAAAGTCAAGAAATGCCTGACATTCTTCCTCATTCTTGCCGGTATCCGGAAAGGCAAGAAGAAGAGGCTCTCCTGTCTTATTTTCCAGATATCCTGAAAGTTTCGTATTTTCCACTTCTACCGCTGTAGCAATTCCTTTATCTCTATATAAAGTAAATCCTTCTGTATTCCAGCCTTCGAGATTCCTGAAAGTTCCTCCCAGCTTCTCACAGTACTTATAAAAGCTTTCAGGCAAAACAACTGCGTCCAGCTCTCCATTCTGCCATTTAAAGAAAAATTTTTCATAAGAACTCTCATTAATCCCCTCCGGTTCAATATCTCCATAGGCTATATTAAAGTCTGAATTAATCTCCATCCGTTTTTCGTCAATTCCTGAAACAGCAGAGAAATCTTTTTCTATTTCTTCATCTCTGGTAAAATTTATTTCCTGATTCACCAGCGCACAGGTAAAAAGAGGGGGAGCCTCCCTAAAACCAAAATGTATAATAAGAAAAAGAATCAGACATATAGCTCCGATCATTCCCAATATGTGATACCAGTAATACGTCAGAATATATTCTCCTTTTTCCCTTCGGTTCATTCCGGCGGTATTTTTTCTGATCTCTCTGATATAATGTCCCATGACTATCAGCCTCTCCTGATTCTTTTTTAGATTTCTAATTTAATTTGTCTTTTAAAAAAAAGCAGCGGTCTTGAACCGGTATGTCCTTACCGCTGCTTTGATTCTGCATGTATAATCTTATTGATTATTCTCTGACTTCAGCAGTTCTAAGTTTTTATGGATCAGTTCACATCTCTGTTTTACGCAATCCGAAGACCTTAAAGGATCTTTCGGCGTATGGAACAGATAATCTTCCATCTTATCGATAGTAGTTGTTGCCACATGCATCCTTGTATCACAGGATGCATAGTATATATAAATATCGCCATTTTCCTTTGCAATAGCCCCGTTTGTAAATACAACGTTGGAGACATCTCCTACCCTCTCAGAGCCAAGAGGCACAAGAAATACTCCAGAGGGCTCTGCGATCACCTGATCAGGATGTTCAAGATCCGTGCCGAATGCATAGAGTACATAGCGCAGTCCTGCTGCTGTATTTCGTACTCCGTGGGCAATATGGATCCAGCATTTGCTGCCCCGGATCGGTACGGCGCCCGCGCCGTTCTTTGATTCCGTCAAAGTATGATAAATACGTCTGCTGATAATCTTTTCTTCATCAATCACAGCATGCTCAATATCATCACACAGTCCGAATCCGATTCCTCCGCCTGACCCTGTTTCGATAAATCCATCCATAGGCCGGGTGTAAAAAGCATATTTCCCATCTACAAATTCCGGATGAAGGGCTACGTTTCTCTGCTGGGGAGAACGAAGGGTCTTCAGATTATCCAGACGCTCCCAGGTTTTCAGATCCTTTGTACGAACGATGCCTGCCGCCGCCACTGCTGCGGAAAGATCCGGGTTCTCCTGATCCTTGCTTTCGGAACAGAATACCCCATAAATCCATCCATCTTCATGTTTTGTAAGCCGCATATCGTAGACGTTAGTCTCCTCCGGGCAGGTATCCGGAAGTACTACCGGATAATCCCAAAAATGAAATCCGTCAATTCCGCTGTCGCTTTCTGCCACTGCAAAAAAGGACTTTCTGTCATTCCCTTCCACACGGACAACAAGATAATATTTCCCGTTCAGTTCTATGGCTCCTGAATTCATGACCGCATTAATGCCCAGCCTCTCCATAAAATAGGGATTTGTCTCTTTATTCAGATCATATCTCCAGTGGACCGGAGCAAAATCTCTTGTCAGCACGGGAAACTCATATCTCTCATAAATTCCATTATAGAAATCCGTCTTGCGGTTTTTTCTTTCTATCAGACGGTCTACTTTTGCCTTTTCTACATAATACTGCTCATGTAACATTCTCTGTCCTCCTGATAACTTCCATACACATCCTTCCGTTGTGATACGGGCATTTCCATGGCTCTACCACAGGCTTGTCAAGAGGATTTCCTTCCTGATCCACTGCCCAGAACCACTCAGATCCGGCTCTGTGATCTACTATTTTTTCCTTGATATATTTCCATATATCTTCTGCCGCCTCCAGATATTCCCTGTGTTCCGGGGATCTCTGCCATCCGTTTAGAAATCCTACTACAGCTTCCGCCTGAACCCACCAGACCCTTGTGGTATCTACCATTCCATTTTCTGCTTCATTTACAAGAGAATGGCCGATATACGCACGTTCATAAATATTCTTTGTGATCTCTTTTGTGATCGGGCTCAGCCGCTCCTTATATACCGGATCTCCCAGAATATCCAGCCCCCGGTCTACCAGCCATGCCGTCTCAATATCATGGCCATAAGAATACAGGTCAATAAGACTGTTCCATTTTCTGTCAAAAAACACTTCCTGCCTTCCCAGATCACGGTTATAGATTTTCTTCTCCACCAGATCCAGCATAAATTTTATCTTTTCTTCCACTTCCGGAGCTTTTGTCACCCGGTAAAATTCTGTATAGGCTTCAAAAACATGAAGCAGCGTATTCATCGTTTTTTCTGCCATAACCCCGTTTTCTGAAAGTTTGTCATTATCTTCCGGCTCAAACCGGATATTAAAAGCTTCCAGATATCCATATTCATCCCTGCATCTGGTCTCGATCAGGTGATACAGATCCCAGGCCAGTTCCAACGCTTCCCTGTCTCCCGACGCATCATAATAAGAAGACAGGGCATACATAGCAAAAGCCTGATTATAAGTATGCTTGGTTGTATCTTCTGGTTTTCCATCATAGGAAAGGGACCAGTAGACACCCCCGTTTTCACGGTCCACACACCTGTCTTTTAAAAAGTTCCACCCATGTTCTGCTTCTTGGAGAAGACTTTTCTCCCCCAGAAGCAGATACGCATTGGAAAAGAACCACAGGATCCGGCTGTTCAGGATACAGCCTTTTACCGCCTTCTTGTCCAGTACCAGATCATAGCCAAGCCATCCGTAATACCCGCCGTACTCCTCATCCCTCAGACTTTTCCAAAAGGGAATGATCCTCTCTGTCAGATGTTTTTTTACATCATCTGCAAATGTTCTGATGTCCTGCATAATCATCGTCTTCCTATCTCTGAATCACTTTCTCTCACCACAGAATGCTCTTTAATATAAGAAACCACCTCATCTGCTGTAGTAAAGGCAAGTCCCACATAAGAGTCTGCTGCGCCATAGTAAATGGCAATCCTTCCGGTAGCTCCGTCATGGATCGTAGCACATGGGAAAGTTACATTTGGTACAAAACCTCTTTCCTCATACCATTTCTCAGGTGTAAGCAGAAAGTTTTCACAGCGGTATTTCACTACAGAAGGATTGTCAATATCCAGGATAGCGCCTCCGATACTGTATACATAGCCATTGCATGTACCTGTTACACCATGATAGAAAAGAAGCCAGCCTTCACTTGTCTCAATAGGAGCAGCTCCTCCCCCGATTTTTACAGACTCCCACCATTCCGGGCTTTTTCCCATAACATGGCGGTGTTTTCCCCAGTAGACCATATCCGGACTTTCGGAAAGGAAAATATCACCAAAAGGTGTGTGGCCGCTGTCACTTGGTCTTGAAAGAAGTACAAAATTTCCGTTTATTTTTCTTGGAAACAGTACCGCATTTCTGTTAAATGGGAGAAAAGGATTTTCAATTCTTGTAAATGTCTTAAAGTCCGTCGTCTTCGCCATGCCGATAGACGCACCGTAGAAATCCTGGCACCACATGATATAATACACGCCTTCTACTTCCACAAGTCTGGGATCATACGCATATACAGGCATAAAATCTCTGCCTTCTTCGTCTTTAAAAGGAATCTTGTCTTTTTCAAAATCCCAGTGGATACCGTCATTACTTCTCCCAAGATATATATAGGGAATCCCATTAATCTGCTCTCCTCTGAAAACTCCGATAAATCCATCCTCATAGGGAATTACCGCACTGTTGAAAATGCGGGCTACGCCTTCTACAGGATTCCGTCCGATTACCGGGTTTTCACTGTACCTCCACAGGGGCATCCATGTCTTTGCATCTGCAGGACGATCCTGCCAGGGCATATTGGGTACACTCCCTCCGATAATTTTCACATTGCTCATAAATAACCTCCGTATAATAAGTTTTGAACTCTAGCCTTTTACTGCTCCTGCTGCCATTCCTCCGTACACCTGTTTCTGGAAGATCAGGAAGAGGATAAAGATAGGGATAATGGTGATCAGTACGCCGGCGCAGATATAGTTGTACTGATTTCCATAAGGTCCTGTAAACGCATACAGGGCCGTAGATATAGTTCTCAATTCCTTTGTCTGCAGATACAGATTGGACATATAGTACTCGTTATACACGCTTACTCCTTTTAATACCAATGATGTCACAATAGCAGGTTTCAGAAGAGGAAACAGAATTTTGAAAAATACGCCGAAATATGTACATCCATCCATGATCGCCGATTCATCAAGAGATACCGGAAGATTCTCGAAAAACTGCAGGAAAATATAGATGGAAATAATATCCGTCCCCATCAGCACGATCATATATCCATATAAATGGTTGATGAATCCTAAAGAATACATGATCTGATAAACCGTTACCTGTGTAGCGATTCCCGGGATCAGAGACGCAAACATAAACAGGTTCTGGATTACCCCATTGCCCGGGAACTTAAACCGGTTCAGCACATAGGCCAGCATAGCGCTGATAAAAATAGAGCAGGTAAGAACCACCACAAGAATGATCGCTGTATTAGCAAATCCCCGAAGCATATTTGCCTGTTTAAACGCTATGGAAAAATTTTCAAACATCCACTGGGTAGGCAGATCTAGAACCGATGTAGTATTATATTCTTCCGTCGTTTTGAACGCAGTGAATACACACACTATAACCGGAAGCAGAGAAATAACCGCAGCGCCAACAAGCATTACATATTTAAACAAAGTAAAAAAGATAGTTCCGATTTTTATCTGCCGTTTCATGCTGTCTGTCCTCCCTTCCCATTCTGGGCCATTTTCTTTGCCGCTTTTTCCGCTCTTTTTCTCTTTCGTACTGCTGCCTTGGACTCATCGGAAGTTCCATCGTCAAAGGCATATTTAAAGAACAGTTTCTGGGCCACTGTACAGATAATTATGATCGCCAGCAGCACAATAGCCATGGCACAGGCCAGCCCTACCTTCTGATTTTCATGGGCAATACGGTTCATGATAACAAAATAAGTGCCGGTTCCCATTGTACCGTTTGTAATAACATATGGAGGTTCAAACGCACTGAGAGAACCGCTGATGGAAAGGATCAGATTCAGGACCACAATAGATTTAATGCTGGGAAGGATGATATAACGGAACTGATGCCATTTATTTGCACCGTCCAGTGATGCAGCCTCATAAAGGTCAGAATCTACGGACATCATTGCTCCCAAAAACAGAATCATATTCTGTCCTGTGTATCTCCACACAGAGGTAGCCGCAAGAGCGATATTATTAATCTTTTGATCTTGAAGCCACATAGGAATATCTTCAAGATCCATTCCCAGCAGCTGAAGCAGAGAATCAAGGACAAAACCTCTTGCATAGAAAAATTTAAAAATAAATCCTACGGCGATACCGCAGATCAGATAAGGAAAGAACATTGCGCCTTTAAAAAAGCTGGCACCCTTTACTTTAAAGACCATAAGAGACGCGAAGAACAGTGCCAGCGCAAGCTGTACAACCGCTCCGCCCATGTAGTAAAGGCTGACAAATAAAGAGCCAAAAATATCATCTCTTTGGAATACGTCTATGTAATTTTTAAGACCTACAAAGGTTCTTTCCCCGATATATTTCATATCGTAGAAACTGAACTGCACCATTTTTATAAAAGGCACATAAGTAAAAACAACCAAAAGGAGCAAAGGAATAAACATGAACAGAACGATCACCAGAATTCTCTGTCCTTCTCTCCTTTTCATCAGCCCTGTCAATCCACCTTTTTTCTTGGGAACTGCAGCTTCCTGTTTACTCATAATATTCTCCTCTCTTGACTGAGAAAAGGCGGCCGTAAGACCGCCCTTCCCTGTACGTCTTACATGTTGACGTCCACACCTAACGCTTCCTGGGCAGCAGACCACTGAGCGTTCCACTCGTCAATTACTTCGTCTAAGGTTTTACTTCCATACAGAGCACACTCCAGCAGATAGCAGTTAGGATAATCGTCATTGTTGATTCCTACTTCACTTTGATTATTCACATCATTAAATAATGTTTCCTCACCTTTCACTGGAGGATTGTCAGACAGAAGTTCTACACCTTCAAAATCAGCCAGTGCATCTGGAAGATCTTCTCCTTTAAGAGCCGGGATACTTCCCTCGTCTTCATATATAGAAGAATCTTCGATAAGCCATTTCAGATAAACCATTGCTGCGATCTGGTTGTCGCTGCTTGACTGATTGTTAATACCAAATGAATAGTTTCCGCCTGCTCCTGCATACTGTTTTCCGTCTACTGTAATAGGGAATGGCATATATCCTACATCTTCCGGTGTGTCTCCCGCGTCTTTACACTGCTGTACCGCCCAGGAGCCAAGTACCATCGTGGCGATCTCTCCATTATTGATTCTGGCCTTAGAAGATTCCCAGTCGCTGCTGGCTGGATCCTCTTCAACAAGTTTTCTTGCAACAGACTCATAGCAGGTATAATAAACTGCGTAAGGACCTGTCATATCATCTCTTTTTGCAAAAGGATCTTTCATATGCACAATGTCATGGTTCATAAAGTCCGGATTTCCTGTTGCCGCAATACCAATATAGGCATCCCATGCTCCCATAGGCCATCCTGCTGAAAAATTGGTATACAGAGGAATAGCATCTGTATTATCTTTAATGATCTGGAGATCATCTAAAAACTCATCCGGGGTCTTAGGCAATTCTGTAATTCCCGCATCTGCCCAAACTTTCTTGTTATACACTACTCCGTTGGCTGTACCGCCGTTGGCGATTCCATAAACTGTTCCGTCATAGGTTTTCTCGGAAACGAAATTGTAAACAGGATCAAGGGTATCGTAGTCTCCCAAAGGAGTAAAGTAATCACTCAGTTCACTTTTATCCACACCTGTAGGGATAAAGCAAAGATCGCCCCAGTCTCCGGTGGTCAGACGCAGTGTCAAAGATTCTTCATAATCTGTAACAGCTTCATACTCTACCTTAATGTTAGGATACAGCTCCATAAACTGATCTGCGTATCCTGCATACACAGTATCTACAATATCTGTTCTGTTTGTCAGCACTTTAATAGATGCCTTGATGTCCTGATAATCCTCTCCGACTGTGATCTGGTCGATTGTAGGAATAGCTTCTCCGCTGGAAGAGCTTCCTTTGTCGCCTCCTCCGCCGTTGCCGCAGGCTGTCAGTGAAAATACCATCGCTGATGCCAGAGCCATTGATACTCCACGTTTTAAAGTTTGTTTTTTCATCTTTTTTCCTCCTTTTTAAGTTATTTTAATCTTATCATTAATTATTTTTAATTTCAATATTTAATCCATTTTTATCGTCATTTCTACTATTTAAACAGTTTTATAATTTGTTTTTTATACAAATTTAACATACTTTTTTCAAACTTTTCCAGGAATTAAAAGATTAACTCTAATTTTAGCTAACTTAAATTTATTCTTTTTTTAATCAGCGTGTTTCTTTAACATACACAACCCTTTCTGTTACGACAGACAACAGACTTTACGAATTGTCCTTTAATAAAAAAGAAGCACAATTCCTGTCTTTCCAGAAACTGTGCTTCTTCTTTTTCTCATTATAAAATTACTTCCAGATCCTCAAATCTTTTACGCTTTGTCTTTCTATAATCCTGCTGTCCACATATCTTGTGCCGCAGTATTTCTCTTTTCCCCGTATCTTGTCTCTCAAAATTTTCACAGCCTGTCTGGCCATTTCCTTCATATCTACATTATAGGTGGTCAGCATATCAGCAAAAGCATTTCCATACAGATAATTATCATATCCCACGATAGAAATGTCCTCGGGAACCCTATATCCTCGTTTTGTCAATTCATCGTACAGCATTCCCGCAGACCAGTCGCTGTTACAGACAAATGCCGAAGGCATATTTTCAGGGACCTCTACTTTGCTCATTCCTACCAAAAGATCACGGTCTTCCAGGATCCATTCTTTTCTTTCCCGGATGCCCGCCTCTATCAAAGCCTTTCTGTATCCGTAATAACGATCCAGAATATTTTCATTTGCCCGGATTGATCCAAAAAAAGCTATACCTCTGTGTCCCCTTTCCAAAAGATATCGGGTCATTTTATACATTCCCACATAGTTATTAGACATTACGGCATCGCATTTCATATTCTTCAGCTGGAAATCCAGAAGGACAATAGGGACTTCCGCCCTTTTCACAATTTTCTCCACATAAGACCGGGACATCCAGCCAATGATAACAAGGCCGGCAATAACCTTTTCCTGCATCAATTTGGGAAGCTCTTCTTTTTCTTCCATAGCAAAAGTCAGGATTTCCAGCATGGTGACATTCTGGTTTTTGGCAGCTTCGTATGCCACATTCTGATACATTGCCCAGTAAAAAGAATTTCCCACTGTAATGTATTTTTCTGAAGCTATAACGCCTATAACATTTGCCGGATCTTTTTTATTATGTTTTTTATTATCATATCCCATTTCCCTGGCCGTCTGTTCCACCAGTTTTCTTACATCTTCACTGACTCCCTTTTTTCCGGAAAGCGCATTGGAAACTGTAACAACACTGACTCCCACCTCTGCGGCAATATCTTTCATTTTAATATCTGCCATTCTAAAGGTCTCCTTTCCGTCTCACCGTATTTCCCAGCACAATGCTGCCCCCTACGATTCTCACTCCTGAAGGCTTTTTTCTCCCTTCAATCCTCTTTAAAATAGTGTTTACACTGATCTGAGCAATGGCTTTTTCATCATTTTCGTAGGTCGTCAGCTTTAAAGGCGTAAGATTTCTGGTATTATAATTGTCAAATCCAACTACAGAAACATCTTCCGGCACATGGATCTCTCGTTTTTTCAGCTTTTGCAGCAGAATCTCGGCAGTCTTATCACAGTTGCACACAAATGCCTCCGGTAGTTTATCCGGCAGTTCAAACTGGATACGATAATCTCCATTACTGAAATCCCGGTCCGGCAGAATGTTGTTCTGTGCCTCTTCCTCCCCTGCCAGCTCCAGGGCTTTGCAATATCCCAGATACCTGTCGGTGATGTTTTTAGTCCCGTCCGGAGTCCCTACAAACATTAAATCCGAAAACCCCTGATCCAGCAAAAACCTGGTCATCTGTTCCATGCCGCCGAACCCGTCTGTAATGATATAATCCATGTCTTCATAGACATCATAATAATCCACACACACTACAGGTATATCATAGGTGCTTCGTATAGCTTGAATATATAATTCGTTCAGTTCCCCGATCAGAATCAACCCCGCTGTTTTCTGTTCCAGGAACGGTTCAAAAGGCTTTTCCAATGCCTCTTTTTCAGCGGTGACAACTTCCAGGACTGTAAGATGTCCTTTTTTTACCGCTTCTGCAGCTATTCTTTTATATATATCCATATAAAAAGAGGGAAATTCTTTTACATATTTTTCAGCTACTGCCACTCCGATGATATAAGATTTCTCTTCCTTTTTTTCTCTTACCACACTGCGGTATCCCATTTTTTCCGCAGTATCTGCAATTTTCTTTCTGAGACTGTCGCTGACTCCTTTTTTTCCTTTCAGCGCATTGGATACTGTAACGATACTGACTCCCAGCGCCTCTGCAATATCCTCCATTTTCACACTCTTTTTCTGACCCATGATCCACCTCTTTTCTTAAATCTGTATCTATCCGGCCTTTACTGACACATACTGATCTCTATAGTCCTGCTGCGAAAATCTCCCATTTCCGGCGTGATTCTAAGGCCTGCCTGCATCAAAGTCCTGCCGGAATACTCTTTTCCATCAACCTGATATCTTTTGTCCGGATCCAGCCCTGCGAGCCTTAAAAATCTGCTCTTCACATTTGCCCTGGACAGTACCTGTACATAAAACAGCAGGGCTTTGGATTTATCCTTTTCTACGATCATCCAACTATCATAGTATCTGTTTTCAGCCGCAGATGCAAGACGATAATAATCTCCTTCTCTGATCAGGTCATTATATTTATGATATTTTTCCACCTGAACCTTCACCAGGGTTTTCTCTTCCTCAGTCAGCTTGGTGATGTCCAGTTCATATCCGAATGTTCCAAGCAGGGCTACGTCTCCTCTTGTTTCAAAAGGCGTTACCCGTCCTACGGAATGATTCGGACATACGCTTACATGAGCTCCCATGGCAGATACCGGGTAGACCAGAGCTGTCCCTTCCTGGATCGCAAGACGTTCTATAGCATCTGTGTCATCCGAGCACCAGATCTGAGGGCTGTAGTACAACATTCCCGGATCAAACCTGGCTCCGCCGCCGGAGCAGTTTTCCAGAAGAATATCTGGGAAATCTCTGATCAGCCGTTCCTGCATCCTGTAAACTCCCAGCACATACCGATGGTACAGCTCTCCTTGACGGTCTGCCGGAAGAGCGCTGCTTCCCATGGTCGCCAGCTGCCTGTTCATATCCCATTTCACATAAGAAATATCCGCGCTTCTCAGTACTTCTGCGATCATCTCATAGACCCCGTCCACGACTTCCTGTCTGGAAAAATCCAGTACATACTGAGCCCGGCTTTGTGTAGTTTCTCTTCCCGGAATCTGAATCGCCCAGTCCGGATGCTTTCTGTACAGCTCAGATTCCGGCGAGATCATTTCCGGTTCTACCCAGATTCCGAACTTCATCCCCAGTTTTTTAACATTTTCCACCAGGTTGTTCAAACCGCCCTTAATCTTCTCTTCATTGACAAACCAGTCTCCCAGAGAACTGTCGTCCAGATTCCGCTTTCCAAACCATCCGTCATCCATGACCAGCATCTCAATTCCCAGTTCAGAGGCCTCTTTTGCGATCTCAAGCAGTTTTTTCTCATCAAAATCAAAATATGTAGCCTCCCAGTTGTTGATGAGAATAGGACGTTTTTTGTGAAGATAAGGGCTTCTGATCAGATGCTGTCTGTACAGATCATGGTAGGTCCTGGTCATCTTCCCAAGGCCCTGATCTGAATATACCATCACCACTTCCGGAGCAGTAAAATGTTCTCCCGGCTCCAGCTTCCAGGTAAAGCCCTCCGGATGGATCCCCATGGTCATTCTCACAGAATCAAACTGGCTTTTTTCCGCCTGGGCAATGAAATTTCCGGAATATACGAAGTTCATCCCGTAGACTTCTCCAGTCTCCTGGGTGGTTCCTGGCGTCACCAGAGCCATAAATGGATGCTCCTGATGACTGGACTCCCCTTTTAAAGAGGCAATGTTCTGCCTTCCGTAGCCCAGAGGCATTCTCTGAATATGACGTTCTCGTGCCCAGGATCCAAAAAGTCCCAGCACCTGGAAATTCCGGTCGTCCATATCCAGGCAGGCAGAAAGTACTTTTTCAAGATAAACGCTTTCCTTCCCCTGGTTTTCAACAAAAACTGAACGGATGACCGCATCTGAATCTTCCATTACAGAATAGAGAAGGGTCGCTTTTATTCCCAGAAGCCTGTCCAGGCAGAAAATCTTCAGTGTTGCACATTCCTCTTTCTTTCCCCACACAGAAGGAAGCCCTTCCAATGCCGGTTTTCCTTCCATGATCTCATATCCTGTGTAAACCAGTTCACTGGCTCTGTGCCCATCCTGGCTTCTGACACAAAATGCACTTTCGCGATAATCGCCCATACCTGTCTCCGGGTATTCAAAAGCCGCACAGTCCAGAAAAGCCCCTTTCTCCCGCAGATTCACAGATGGCACTAAAGGAGCCTCATCTTCACGAAGAAGATAGCGCAGATCCCTTTCATCCAGATATTTTCCATAATACATATGAGCCACATATTTTCCATCTACAATAGCAATACCATAAGTAGTACTGTTGGTGTGGATTAAAAATACTTTTTTTTCTTCATCAAATATGATTTTCATCTTTTTCTCCTATTTTTAATTAATTTTAAGTTCTTATTTAACTATAATTAATTATTTTCTTCTTTTTGTCAATATGCTTTTATAAGATTTGAAAATATTTTTTTGGATTTTGATAGATTTCCTTTTCTTTTTGCGAATATAAGGTATAACCATCAGATGTGTTTACGCTATACTTTTACTATGGCACGGCAGATCTCCTGCCGAATCGAGTATGCATACCGGAGCCAGAAGGAGAGTTTATGAAAATAACAGAACAAAATTTTATAAATGAGATAAGTCTTGGAAATGAAAAGGCACTGGAATACTGTATGCTCCACTATGGCGGTCTGGTCCGTTCTGTGATACACCGGCATATAGGAAACCTGACTCAGTATGAAGAGGATTGCATCAACGAGGTATTCTTCGCAGTATGGGAACATATTGATTCCTACCGTCCGGAGAAAAATCCCTTTGCCAACTGGATCGCAGGGGTGGCCCGGCTAAAAACTCTGGACTGCCTGCGGAAATATTCCCACCACCTTATGGAGCATAGCTGGGAAGAAAACGTCCCCCATACTGCCTCCCGGGAAGATACGGCCCTTCAGGCCATTGAAGAAGAAATTTCCCGTGAGACTCAGCAAATGCTGGACTGTCTCACCCCCCAGGACAAAGACTTATTTATCCGCCTTTATGTGGAAGAACAGGATATGGAAAAGATCAGCCGGGATACAGGCATGTCCAGACCGATGATCTATAACCATCTATCCCGGGGAAAACGAAAGATCCGAAAATTATTTCCCGGAAAGTCCGGAAACCAGAAAGGAGACTGACCTATGAAAGAATCTATCTACAATTTATTAAATGATATTGACAGCAGCCCGGAATCCTACACGACTGCTCAGGTAACCCAAAAAGATATAAAAGACTGGAAAAAAGCTTTTAAGAATAAGGAACAAAATTCCGGTCTACCC
The DNA here is from genome assembly GCA_019120545.1 of Candidatus Blautia stercoripullorum. GTDB lineage: Bacteria > Bacillota > Clostridia > Lachnospirales > Lachnospiraceae > Blautia > Blautia stercoripullorum. The sequence continues at coordinate 22,785 of DWUX01000007.1, forward strand.
GGTAAAAGAGCCCTCAGAAAGCATCGTTATGTGAAATATGCAGCCGCTGCCGCCGCCGCAGTGGTCCTCATCTGCGCCGGATCCATCCCTTCTGTCAGGATCACCGCCTATGCCGCAGTAAAATCTGTCACCTATGATCTGGGACAGCTCCTGGGAATCTCGGCTGATCTCTCCCCCTATACCACAGTGGTAGGAGAATCTGTTTCTAGAGACGGAATCACTGTAACCTTAAATGAAGTGATCATGGATGAAAATATGATGTACATCACCGATACAGTAACTACTTCTGAAAAAATGGACACCGTAGAAAAACAAATGGGATATATGGCTGACGCCATGGTATTTATCAACGGTAAAATGGCTTCCAGCGGAGCCAGCGGCGGCGTTGAGCAGGCAGATGACTATAATCTGGTATCCACCATGGAGATCGACCTTTCCGATATTGATACCAGCGGTACTGTGGATATGGAAATCCGGTATTCAGTAGAGGGCAGAGAGATCGGCACCATAGCCTTTACTGCCTCAGGCGCAGAGCTTCTTGCAGATACTGTTACCATACCTTTAAACGAAGTCATTACCCTGCCTGATGACAGCACATTATCCCTGGAAAAATACACTACCAGCGAAGTAGGCCAGAAAATCTTCTTCACCCTTTCTCCCAAAAAGGTAGTCTACGACGTTATCCTGAAAGGACAAGATAATCTGGGGAATCCGGTGGAATTCATCACCCGTTCTATCCACGACGGCCAGGGCCGTATGGAAGTCAGCACCATAGACAACGGCTACGTAAACGACCAGGCGGAAAGCCTGACTCTGACCCCGTATGCGGTAAGATTTCCGGAGACCAGCGGAAAAATGAGCAATGATTATCAGCCGGTAGGAGAAGCTTTTACGATCCAGCTGAAGTAGATCTATAAAAACAGGACCGGGAAGTTACAGGTCATGCCAAAACTTTCCCGGTCCTGTTTTTTGGTTTTATATCCTATCTCTTAATCCAGCTCTTTCAGCAACTGGAAAATAGTCTTTTTATAGATCGGATGCCGGATATTTGGCGCTATCTCACTTAGCGGTCTCAGCACAAAATCCCGCATATGCATTTCTACATGTGGAATGATCAATTCGTCGGTTTCCATGACCAGATCGTCATATAATAAAATATCAAGATCTAAGGTCCTTGGCCCCCAGCGGATGATCCTTTCCCGATGGGCCTCTTTCTCAATCTCATGAAGTTTTTCCAGAAGTTCTTCCGGAGAAAGGAGCGTCTTTAAAAGAAGACAGGCGTTGAGAAAATCATCCTGCTCCACTCCGCCGTAAGGTTCTGTCACCAGATAACCGGAGACTTTTTCCACCTTGCACCCTTCCGCTTCATTCAGACGCTTCACCGCCTGATCCAGGTAAGCCTTTTTATCTCCCAGGTTAGATCCCAGCCCCAGATACGCTCTGTGCCAGAATCTGCTGATCTTCACAGATACATATTCCAGAGGCAGCCCTACCGGAGCCCAGGGCTTTTTCAGCTCCAGTTCAACTCCTTTCAGCAAAGGGTATCTACAAAGCAGTTCCCGGGCAAGATTTTCTCCAGCCGCCTCTATAAGCTTAAAGGTATTTTTCTGCATATATTCTGTGATAAAGTGGCTGACTTCCCCATAATCTATAGACAGTTCCAGCTCATCCTTCTTTCCTGCCGGCCGTGTATCGGTATACATGACCAGAGAGAGGATAAATTTCTGTCCCAGCTTTGTTTCTTCAGGGAAAACCCCATGCCTGGCATAAAATTCCAGATTCTCTATATGTATTTCATCATATTTCATCGTTCTCTTACTCCTTCAGGATGGCCTGGGTCATCTGTATAGCTCTCCGGTTCTCCTTAACATCATGGACCCGGACAAAAGATGCCCCCTTTTCCACTCCCATTACCGTAGTTACCAGAGTTCCTTCCACCCGCTGATCTGCCGGAAGGTCCAGAGTCCGTCCGATCACAGACTTTCTTGAAGTAGCCAACAGCACCGGATACCCCATATCTTTCAAACATTCCAGATGGTTTATGACCCGGAGATTCTGCTCGTATGTTTTGCCAAAACCTACGCCAGGATCCAGAATGATATTTTCATCGGGGACTCCTGCCGCCTTTGCGATCTCCACGGAATCTCTCAGATCCCGGCACATATCTTCCAGGAAATTTTTATATTCCGTGTTATCCCGGTTATGCATGAGGCAGCAGGGCACCTGGTACTGTGCCGTCAGATCCGCCACCCTTTTGTCATACTTAAACCCCCAGATATCATTTACCATATCAGCTCCGGCCCTTAAAGCAGCTTCTACAACAGCGCTTTTATAGCTGTCCACAGATACCGGGATATCAAAGTTTTCCTTTATCATACGGATAACCGGAACAACTCTCTGGATTTCTTCCTCAATGGTGATCTGGGTATGGCCAGGACGGGTGGATTCTCCTCCTACGTCAATGATCGCCGCCCCTTCCCGGATCATATCTGCCACATGTTTTTTTGCCTTGTCCATATTGTTCCACATTCCCCCATCGGAAAAAGAATCTGGAGTCACATTTAAGATTCCCATAATGTAGCATTCATTTTCTGTATCAAAATATTGATTTCCGATTTTCATGGCAGTTCTCCTGTTCTCTTATACGCTGATCAGCATATTCTTTTTTTCTTCACTCCAGTTGCAATCCGGTTCCGCAGGACAGAACCCGCAGAGTCTGGACTTCTTATCTGCCCGGTAGAGTATTCCGGCAAGCCGGCTGTCCTCTCCGATATCTTTGTCTCTGTGCCGGGCAATCGCTTCCAGGATCTCTATCTGCTCTTCCCCGGTAAAACCGCAGTCTTTCAGGATCTCCGCAGCCAGGTCTTCTCCGGCTCTTTCGTGGGGGATTCCTTCCGTATACTGAAGATATCTTCCAATATCATGGAGCAGCGCCGCTCCATAAATGATTTCCTTGGAAATCCCACAGTTTTTTTCCAGATTTTCTATGTAAGCGATCCTGGCCACATCCATCAGATGATCTATGCCATGTCTGCAGAAAATACGATTTTTCTCATATTCCGCCAGATGTTCCATATGCTGTTTCCACACAGGATGTCTCCATATTTTATTGACTCTTTCCATATCATCTCCGCTCCAGCATACGATAGAACTGATTCTGCAGTTTCTCATCATCATTAAAAACGCCTCTTGTAACTACCGTAACCGTCTTTGTGCCTGGTTTTTTGATCCCCCTCATAGTCATACACATATGTTCCGCTTCGATCAGCACCATAACTCCATGAGGTTTTAATTCTTCCATAAAGACATCCGCAATCTGTGCGGTCAGACGTTCCTGGAGCTGGAACCTCTTTGCAAAGACTTCCAGAGTACGGGCAATCTTGCTCAATCCTACTACCTCCCCATCAGGGATATAGGCAACTGCCGCTGTTCCATAAAAAGGCAGCATATGGTGTTCGCAAAAAGAATAAAAAGGAATATCTTTTTCCATGACCATATCATTATTGTCCACATGAAACCGTTTCTTTAAATGTACCCCGGCATCCTCTGTATATCCTGCAGCCAGTTCCTCATACATTCTGGCAATACGGTCCGGAGTCTCCACAAGTCCCTCTCTGTGTATGTCTTCTCCGATACCTTCTAAGATCAGCTTTACTCCTTCCTGTATCTTTGCCTTATCCATGTTTCTTCCCTCCTTTTCCGGCCTCTCTGTGTAAGCCTGCTGGTGGAAGAACTGTTTCCAGGTTCTTCAAGTCAAGTCCACTTCCGTATTTGGATCCTTTTTCCAAATATACTCTTGCTCTTTCTTTCATCTTTAGGTTCTCCTATCTGAGATAATATTTTCCTCTCATTATAGAACGCTTCTTTTCTAAACTCAATATCTTTATGCATTTTCTATCCCTCAAATTTTCCCGTATATAAAATCTGCCCTCAGCATATAGAAATAAACTTCTTTGTATGCTGAAGGCATTTTATCTTCCGTCTAAGCGAACTGGCTGTTATAAAGCTGGGCGTAAGCTCCGCCTTTCTCCAGCAGTTCCCTGTGACGTCCCTGTTCGATTATGTTTCCATTCTCCATAAATAGGATCAGATCTGCGTCCACAATAGTAGAAAGACGATGAGCGATCACAAAGCTGGTCCGGTTCTTCATCAGACTGCCCATAGCCTTTCCGATCTCCATCTCTGTCCGGGTATCCACACTGGAAGTAGCCTCGTCTAAGATAAGGATCGGCGGATCACAGAGGAATACTCTGGCTATAGTCAGAAGCTGTCTCTGGCCCACAGAGATATTCTCTGCCTCGTTCTGCAGTACCGTATCGTATCCCATAGGCAGGGTCCTTACAAAGAAATCAACCCGTGCGGCCTTGGCTGCGGCGATGATCTCTTCTCTGGAAGCTTCCGGTTTTCCATAGGCAATATTTTCTGCAATGGTTCCCTGATACAGCCAGGTATCCTGAAGGACCATGCCAAAGTTTTCCCGCAGGTTTCCTCTGGTCATTTTCCTGGTATCTACGCCGTCCAGGAGGATCCTGCCTCCATTTACCTCATAAAACCTCATGAGCAGATTGATCAGTGTGGTCTTTCCTGCTCCTGTGCTTCCTACCACAGCAATCTTCTGCCCCGGTTTTGCCCGGAAACTGATGCTCTCCATAAGGATCTTTTCCGGGGAATATCCAAAACGTACCTTTTCAAATTCTACCAGGCCTCTGGCTTTCTCTACCCTCTCCGGTTTTTCCGGCTCCGGAGAGATCTCTTCCTCATCTAAAAGCTGGTAGACTCTCTCCACACAGGCCAGGGCGGACTGCATGGAATTGATCATATAGGCCCCTTCTGTCAAAGGTTCTCCTGCCTGATATACGTACTGAAAAAAGGCCTGAAACCTTCCTACAGAAAGACTCCCCTCCAGCAAAAGTTTTCCCGCAAATACTGCAATCCCTACCTGCCCCAGACGATTGATGAGGCGGATCGCAGGATTAATGGCATTGGTCACAAAATCCGCCCATTTAGTTGCCTGGGCCAGTTCTTCCGTCACCTGATGCATATCCCGGGAACTGTTCTCTTCCTGGGTAAAAGCTTTGATAATATTCCTGCCGCTGTAGGCCTCCTCTACCTGTCTGGTAACCCGGCTGACACACTGCTGCCTTCTGGCGGCAAACTCCAGAGTCTTGGCGGAAAAAAGTTTTGTAGAGAAAAGAGAAAAAGCCATAAACACCAGAAAGATCATCGTCAGTCCCACATGAAAGCGGAACATCATGATCAGCGATCCTATCACAAGACCCACTGCGGAAAACAGTTTAAGCAGTCCCGTCTGAAGAGCCTCTGCGTTTTTATCCAGATCGTTTACCGTCCGGCTCATGATCTCTCCCGGCTGATGTCTGTCAAAATAGGAAAGAGGAAGCCGTGAAAGTTTCTGACTGATATCTGTCCGCAGTTTCAGACTGAGCCGCTCCGCAAAGCTGGCCATAAGAAAATTCTGAAGGCCGTAGAACAGAGAAGTTGCTCCGTAAATGACAAGAAGAACACAGATCTCCCTGCCTCCTGATCCCCAGGTCACAGAAAAAGCCTGTCCGCCTCTGACCGCTTCCTGTATCTTTTCCCAGAGCAGGTCAATGATCCCCGCGCTGTAAACAGGCGCCAAAATAGAAAGAAGGGTGTAAAAGATCACAGATACCAAAACCACCAGAAGACGGCCGTGCTGCTCCTCTACAGAATCCCACATTCTCTTTAAAGTCTCCAGAGGCCGGCTGGGCATTTCAAACTCCTGCTCTTCAAATAAAGCCTGGCTGTTTTCTTCCATACTTACTCCTCTCCTTTCATCTGGGATCTGGCAATATCTCTGTATACGGAACAGTGTTCCATAAGATATTCATGATCACCCACATCTGCGATCCTGCCTTCATCCAGGACTACGATCTGGCTGGCATGTAAGATAGTACTGATCCTCTGGGCAATGATCAGCACTGCCGCTTCTTTCGTCTCTTCTTTCAAAGCTTCCCGCAAGGCTTTATCTGTCTTAAAGTCCAAAGCCGAAAAACTGTCATCAAATACATAAAGGCCGGTCTTCTTCATCAGGGCTCTGGCAATACACAGTCTCTGCTTCTGCCCTCCGGAAAAATTAGTGCCTCCCTGGGCCACTTTTGTCTCCAGACCCTGAGGCAGATTTTTCACAAAATCAGCCTGAGCGGTCTTCAATGCATGGAGCATTTCTTCCTCTCCGGCTGTTTCTTTACCCTGGGCCAGATTTTCCTTTATGGTCCCTGAGAAAAGCCAGGCCTTCTGGGGCACATAAGAAATTTCCTGCCGCAGCCCTTTCTGGGGAAGACTGCGGATATCCTGTCCTCTGAACAAGATCCTTCCCTGGCTTACATCGTGGAATCTGAGGATCAGCCTGGCTATAGTAGATTTCCCGCTTCCCGTACTTCCAATGATCGCCGTAGTTTCTCCCCTTCTGCAGGTAAAACTGATGTTTTTCAGTGTGTTTTCTTCTGCATCTGAAAAACAAAATCCCACATTTTCAAAGCGCAGGATTTCCTCTCCCTCTTCCTCCGGCCAGTCTGCACTTTCCTCTGTGTCCTGTATTTCAGGCACTGTCTCCAGCACCTCCTCCATACGGCGGATACAGACTCTGGCCCTTGGAAGGAGGATGATCACCATCTGTGCCATAATAATATAAAACAGAATAAGAATCGCGTATTCTGTCAGGGCTGTTATGTCCCCGATCTGCATAAATCCCCGGCCGATCCGGTTTCCTCCCAGCCAGAGGATCAGGACAATACACAGATTGATCACTGTAAAAGCCGCCACATCCAGTCCTGCAAAAAGCATGTTTGCCTGGATGGAAGACTCTGCATAGTCCTCAAAAGTTTTCCTCATTCTTCCTTCTTCTCTTTTTTCCTTGTGGAAAGCTCTGATCACCCGGACTCCTGTAATATTCTCCCGGAGGACTACATTCATCCGATCCAGGAACCGCTGGAGCCGGTCAAAAATTTCCGATGCTTTCCTGGTCACAAACAAGGCCAGCACAATAATAAAAACCGTCACTCCGATAAGCAGCAGCCCCATCTGAAAATCTATGGCAAAAGCCAGAGAAGTGCCCATGATACAGACCACCGGAACAGGGACTACCATCTGAATACACCAGACCACGGCCTGCTGGATCACATTAATATCATTTAAAGTCCTTGTGATCATGGAACCGGTCCCAAATTTCTGAAAATCCTCTCCTGAAAATTCCAGAGATTTGTCATATACTGCATTTCGCATATCCCTGCCAAGTTTTGCAGACAGATCTGCGCACAGGTAGCTTCCCCCAAGAGCTCCTGCTCCTGCAAGAAAAGCGATCAGTATCATCTGACCGCCTTTTTCCAGCATATAGTCCAGGCTTCCTCCGGCCACGCCTATATTGACCATATCTGCCGTCAGTCTGGGGATCAGCAGGCCGCCCGCCACATCCAGCACTGTTACCAGTAATGTAAAAAAGCATAATCTTTTATACGGTTTCATAAACCGTAATACCGTCTTCATAAAATCCTCCTGTTATGTCTCTCTCTTTTGTAATTGTCAGATTTTTTCCGCTCCTTCTTTCATATATCTGGTATACTTCCGGAGAATCTCCGTGATCTGTTCCTGTTCCTGTACTTCCAGCCTTGCAAAGACCTGATGCTCCAGATCCAGCATCCGGTCTACGGTCCTTTTCACAAAGTCTTCCCCTTTTGCTGTGAAAGAAAGAGTCTTGTTCCTCCTGTCACCGGGAGCCGGCGCCATATAAAGATAGCCCTGTTTTTCCAGGTTCTTAATAGCAGAGTTTATGGTCTGCCGGCTCATAGACATTTCCTCTGCGATCTCTGCCTGAGTCAGCTCCCGGTCTGCTTCCCGCATGGTACACAAAATCCACATGGCACTGTCGGAAAGCCCAAATTTCAGCGCCAGCGTATGATAGACATCATCTGCTTCTTTAGAGGCGCTGATAAATTCCTGATATCTTTTTTCCGATTCTTTTTCCAATTATCCTCCTCCTTATCCTCAAAAAATTAAAAGCCCCGATGCGGGTATGTCCCTTTGACTTGTTGTCCGCATAAATAATCCGAAATCGGATTATAGAGATTATATTACGATTTCGGATTATTATCAAGATAAATCTCTGCAATTCCTTCTGGATTTATCTGAATAAATATTGATATGCCCGCCTCTGCTGAAGCAGAATGTCACAAACTCTGTTTTTTATCTCTGCAGGATAGTAACGCTCTTTCTCCAGCAATTCTGTTATTACATGCTGGTCATAATAGAATTTCAGATTTTGCCCATACAGTTTTTCAACGGCTTCAAGCTGTTCATTAAAATCCTGACTCAAAGTCTTAGCCCGAACCTGTGGTATTAAATTTATAACATCTTCACTCACAGGGTAATCCATCTTGGTATCTGAAAGGAGCGCACAGCCATTATCAAAGATCGGACAGTAATGATATTCTCCTGATTTATCACGCAGCACCGCAATATTATGCATATGCCTGTCTTCATTGAGAAATAGTGCATCTACAGTCAATAATTTAGAGAGATACACTCCAAAATCTTTCAGTCCTGTCATCTGTTCTACCTGTTCTGTCAGAAAACGACCCCGCTCCTCGATTCCCTGAATTCTAAAGATACTTTTATACAGGCTCTGATTATAAAAAGTATGGAACAGACGCTCTAATGTGATGAGCTGCCATCCCCGGGGAAGAAAATTCCTGCTTTTACAGCCCAGATATCTGCTTTTTTTATAAAATATCTCCTCTGTTTCATAAGGAATAAATTCCCCGGCCTTTAAATCGGAATATTTTAAAAGGGCGGAAACCATGTATTCCGCCAGCCCCTCATATCCTGTGTAGTCAGCTTTATACCACTCCCCGGCCTGCTCCCATTTAAGCTGATTCCCCTTGGAAGACTGGACAGGAAAAGCTCTGATATCTTTTTCTTTCAGCTCTGCCACTGTTCTCACCTCTCGATCTGGATCCAAAAATCGTCTTCTGCCATCCTGCCCTGGGTTTTCTGGATGATCATAAACGGATCATAAAAAGGAAGATTTAATTCCCTGAGCACAATTTTCATTTTATCTCTGGTCCTTGGAAAACATCTGGACTCCAGAAAAGCCTCATAGTCTTCATAGGAAGGATGCTCTTCCTTTCCAAAAGCCCGCAGTACGGGATCTGCCGCAAAGTTTTTTATTTTTACATTTCTGGCAGGATCATCTACATCGATAATCGTACATAACTGATCATTATACATATATCGAAGACGGACCGGCAGCTTTTTCTCCGGGATCTCAAATTCTTCTACAAGCCACACTTTTTCTCTGAGAATAGCAAGAAGTATAGCAGCAGGGCCTTTGACCTCACCATCTCGCTGTTCCCATCGTTCCACTGTTTTTACGGATACATTCGTTAATTCTGCCAGTTCTCTCTGTTTTAATTTCAGTTTTTTTCGGATAATTTTCACCTCGGCGGCAGAAAATGTTTTCTGAAAAGCAAATTCCATAAGATCACCCCTTCTAGTTTCAATAGTATACCACAAAAAACTCCTAAATATAAGGGGTATTTCTTTATTTTTCCCCTTATATTTAGGAGTTTTTATAGTTGCTCCTTATTCCAGAACCGTAAGCTCGTCCCTTTCCCTGTCAGCATTCAGCCGGTCCCAAAGCCGCAGTCCGGCCAGCGGCATTCCTCACAACCCAGACACAATCCTCCATTCCCAAGCCTGGTAATATCCTTCCTGGAGATCCGGACTCCTGCCGCGATCCTGGGCAGGACCAGATCGAAGATCGTGGTTTTTGCATACATGACACAGCCGGGCAGCCCCATAACCGGCGTCCCATCGGAGAAATAGGCCAGGCAGAACATAGCTCCCGGAAGTACAGGAGCTCCATAGGTAACTACCTCAGCCCCGCTTTCTTTTATAGCTCCCGGCGTCTGGTCGTCGGGGTCCACGCTCATGCCTCCTGTGGCTATGATCAGTTCACATCCCCGGTCCTTCAGCTTTCGGATCCCTGCTGTGATCTTTTCTTTTTCATCTCCCACAGTGATATGATCTTCTGCCTGTATACCGTATTGCTCCAGTTTGTTTTTAACTACTGGAGTAAAGGTATCCCGGATCCTTCCATAAAATACCTCATTTCCGGTGGTAATGATCCCTGCTTTCTTCAAACTGTAAGGCAAAAGCCGGCAAAGAGGCTTCTCCCCCGCCGTCTTTTTGACCAGCTCCATTTTTTCCTTTTTGATCACCAAAGGGATCACCCTGGTCCCCAGGAGTTTATCTCCTTTTTTCACCGGAGTATTACTGTGTCTGGTAGCGATCATCACCTGTTCGATCTCGTTGACTGCATCCAGTCTTTCCACATCAACCGTAAACAGTCCGTCGCAGGCAGCAGTCAGTTCAATCTTGCCTTCTTTAACTTCAGAGGGGATCATATTTTCTCCCCCGGAAACCCGGCACAGGATCCGGGCCGCTTCATTTTCATGGTAGACAGTATCATCTTTTTCCCATACATAGAGCTGGTCTTTTCCCATACTCAAAAGAACGGGGATATCTTCCTCTGCGACAATATGCCCTTTCCTGAACCGGGGGCCTTTGGAGACCCCTTTGATGATCTGGGTCAGGTCATGACAGAGCACCTGTCCTACCGCATCTTCTGTACGTATTAACTTCATATCTCATCCTCCTGTATCTGCTCCGGATAAAGAAGCAGAACATTCTGAGGGGCAATGCCAAGCTTCTCCGGCATGATCCTCGGGTTTCTGTCCTTAGGCAGTCTCCACCAGAGATCCCCGGTCCCCTCCTTCTGTCCCGCATATCGGAACAGGATCCTCATCTCGAAGGGCTCTTCCCTTTCTGATGAATATATAACCGGGAAGACATTTTCCCGGGCTTTAGGGTTAAAATAATGAGCCCTAAGCCCCACCGCGCACACATCCTCTCTTACCGGCTTTCCTGTGCGGAGACAAATGCCCCATTCCGGCACTTCCACTTCATATTCTCCAATTTTCCGGGCGCCGGCGATATTTTTACATCCCGTAAGCATTGCTCCCGCACGGCTGCCCGGATCTGCGAAAAGTTTTTTTGTTTCATCGGTTTTCAGGATCCGGCCCTTTTCCATGACTGCCGTCCGGCCGCAGAGATAATAAACTTCATCCCGGCTGTGGCTCACCAGAAGCACATCTTTTCCGTAACCGGCAAGAATATCCTTCACCTGTATCTGGAGGAGTTCCCGGAGATAGGAGTCTAAAGCGCTGAAAGGTTCATCCAGTAAAAGGACTTCCGGTTCGCTGACCAGCATCCGGGCCAGCGCAGTTCTCTGCTGCTGGCCGCCGCTTAACTGGGCCGGATATAATTTTCTCTGTTCTGAAAGATCCATTTTTTCCAGCATATCTTCCATTTTTTTCTTCCGCATTCCCCTGTCCTTTTCCGCGGACAGGCCGCAGAGAATATTTTTCTCCACAGTCATATTAGGAAACAATGCGTAATTCTGAAAAAGGTATCCTACCTTCCGATCCTGGGGCTTCAGGTTGACCTTCTTTTCGCTGTCAAAAAGCACCCTGCCATCCAGGACAATCCTTCCTTCATCCGGCTTTTCAATACCTGCGATCGCTTTCAGGGTCATACTCTTTCCGCAGCCGGAAGCTCCCAGAAGCCCGGTAATACCGCCAGGGTGCTCCAGATCTACAGCCAGCTGAAAATCCCCCAGTTTTTTCCGGATATGGACTGACAGACTCATCTTCTTCCACCTGCCTTTCTGTTCCGGCGTTCCAGCATATTTACTGCCAGCAGGATCACCGTGGATATAACTACATTTACTATAACCCAGAGAAAGGCTTCCTGCTCATTATTTGTCCTCCAAAGCTGATAGACTGTAGTGGATATAGTGGCAGTCTTTCCCGGTACATAGCCGATCAGCATACTGGTGGCTCCATATTCTCCCAGTGCTCTGGCGAAAGCCAGGACAGTCCCTGCTAAGATCCCCTGGCGGCAGGCCGGCATCCGGATCCTCCAGAAAATATAGGTATTGGAAAGTCCCAGAGTCTGACCGGAGTAAGCTAAAGTTGTATCAAAGCTTTCAAAGGCCCCTCTGGCCGTCCGGTACATCAGAGGAAAGGCCACCACAGCTGACGCTACAATTCCTCCATACCAGGTCATAGCAAACTGTATGCCGAAATTTGCCAGAAATTTCCCCAAAGGTCTTTGAGGTCCCAGCAGGATCAGCAGAAAATAGCCGCATACTGTAGGCGGGAGCACCATAGGCAGGGTTAAGATCACGTCCAGTATACCTTTGACGCCTCTGGGAAGCCGGGCTATATAATAAGCCGCCAGGATTCCCAGAAAAAATACAACTATGCAGCTGACCGCCGCGATCCTCAGAGAGTTCCAGAGGGGATACCAATCCATCATCCTTCTTCCACCCTGGAGAAGCCTACCTGTTCAAAAATTTCCATACAGGGATCTGTCTGCAGAAAATCCAGGAAAGCCTGTGCCTCCTCCGGATGCCGGCTGTTCTTCATAACAGCAGCCGGATAGATTACCTGCCCGCACATCTCCGGTGTGGCGTAATCAGAAGCAGTAAGTCCTGCAGAGTAAGCATCTGTACAATAGATCACACCGCAGTCTACAGCACCTTCGGAAACCTGAGTTGTTACTTCCTTTACATTGCTTCCATAAGAAATCAGACCGTCAGCAGCCAGCTTTTCTTCATCCAGTCCATAATATTCCAGAATCTTCCGGGTATACTGTCCTACCGGCACATCGCTGTTTCCCATTCCCAGCAGGATCGTCCCCTCTTTAAGAGCCGCCGCCATATCATCAAAAGTCTCCAATGGCACGCTGCTGTCGCTGACGCAGAGTACCACTTTATTCTCCAAAATATCAATTCTTGAATCCTCCAGCACCAGATCCAGCCCTTCTGTATTCACGGAAGGATCTGCGGTACTGTCCATCTGATCCATCTGAGTCTGTCCGGCGGAAATAAACAGGTCACAGACAGCTCCCTCCTGGATCTGGGTCTTTAAGGTCCCGGAAGAATCGAAATTAAAGACCAGGCTCACCTCCGGATGCTCTTCCTTATAAAGTTCGCTGATATCCGTAAGAGTTTCTGTAAGAGATGCAGCTGCAAATACTGTCAGTTCCACCTCTTCTCCTTCATCAGCAGTTTCTCCGGTCTCAGAATCTGTTTCTGTAGAATCAGTCTCCCCTGAAGAAGATTCTCCTGTGCCGGACGTCTCTGTGCCGTTTCCCTGTCCGCAGGCTCCCATAGCCAATGCCATTGTACCTGCCAGCAGTACTGCTAGAACTTTTTTTCTCATTTGCTTTCTCCTTTCTTATTCAGAAATTTTATATACAAAACGTGGATTTACACGCTTTGCCCTAAAGCTATCAGAAAAATAAAGTCTTCTCACTTGTAACCCAAAAATATTCGGCAAATCTCCGAAAATTGTATACTAATTATAGCAATCTTCTCCTGTTTTCTCAAGGAAATTCCTCTATTTTAACAATTTCTTCTCCCCGGACCAGATAGCTGTCTTCATTGTTTTTTCTCCATCTCAGATCTTCTCTTTTGTCTCCAAGGAAAATCAGTTTTTGATCTTCCGCCGGATCTGCTGTTTCAAAGAATCTCTCCTTTTTATTCCATGGCGTAATGATCTCCCCGTATGCTCCGGTGAGATTCTCTGCATAATAAAGTTCATTGGCCAGCACCCGGATCCCCTTGTGTGAGAATCCCCGTATCTCCAGCCAGAACCGGATCACATTTCCCAGTCCGGCGGAGACGATCCAGACCGGAAGATCTTCTTCACTGCAAAGTTTCAGAAGCTCCAAGGTCTCCATCCGGGGAGGCAGCAGCTGTGCCGCTTTTCTCAGAGTTTCTTCACTGATCCCTTCTCTTACATACAGTTCCATCTGCTCCCGCCACCAGTCCTCTGCCATTTTCCTGAAGGTTTCCGTCTCCTGGCCCTTCTTTGCCTGGCTTAAAACAGATTTTCCCAGAGTCTGAAAAATCTTGTCCTTTCCCATAGCCAGTCCGGAATCCTCTCCCAGTACATGGACCGCCCCGTGAAGGGAACTTCCGGAAAGGGTCAGGGTTCTGTCAAAATCCGTTACCAGGATCCCCCGGCTCCGGGACAGCGCCTTTTTTATCTTCTCCATTTTTCCCGTCTCCATAATACCGCTCCATAACCGCATCTGCAGCCGCCCAGGCAGCCCTCTCCGCTTCTTCGTAAGCTTCCAGCATCTTTCTCCCTTCCACTGTGAGGGTAGAGCCGCTTTTTCTCATCCTATGCAGCAGCTGTATTCCCAGGGCTTCTTCCGCCTGACGGACAATCCGCCAGGCCTTGCTGTAAGCCATTCCCATATGTCTGGCCGCCAGGTTCAGGGAACAGAATTCATCCACGCCGTGGAGAAGGTCCGCCACTCCCCTGCCAAAATATTCATTTCCCTTATCATCTTTGCGTTTGATCCGCAGCCGGGCGATATAATAAAACTCATTCATCTGCTTTCCACCTGCCTGTTTCTGCTATTTTCTCTATCCTCAACTCTGCGTTTTCCCCGGTAACAGGGGCCGTCTTCAGATCCCGCCTGTTTCCAGATACTGCCAAGTCTTTTTCCTTTCCACTCTCCGGGAAGAAGTCTCTTGATTTCTCCTTCCCTGTCCTCTGCTGTTGTCAGCCCTTCTATCTCCAGCTCTTCTCCTTTTCTGGATATCCGGTAATCCACGATCCAGGGAATCTGGAATATCACGTCATCCAGCTCTTCCATTTCTTTTTCTGCCCCCATCCGGCTGATCCTGTCCAGCCGCCGCAGACAACAGCCGCAGGGACATGCACCCGGTAAAAAACGAGTTCTGTCCCCTGTACGGTAACGGATCAGAGGCATTGCTCTGGCTTCTGTCAGAGTGATCACCAGCTCTCCCCATTCTCCTTTGGGCACTCTTTTCCCCTTTTCATCTACGATTTCCCCGATAATATCATTTTCTCTCAGATGCATACCCTGAAAAGCCGGACAGGTAACCGCTCCTCCCAGTCCCATTTCTCTGGATCCATAATGGGGATATAGTCTGGTCCCCAGGATATCCTCGATCGCCTTTGTCACTCCCGGCGGACAGGCGTCGCCGCTGACCAGCCCTCTTTTTATACTGCCAGCCGGTCTCAGCCGGAGCAGAGACAGCAGCAGCACCGGCGGACCTATAAAGGTATCCGGCTTTTCATTATCTAAAATCTCCAGCAGCTCTTTAAAGGTATTCAGATTGCCTGCCGGTACAGGTACAGCCCTCAGTTTTTCCACCCCTTCCCGGATCAGTTCTCCCAGTCCCCTGTTCCCCGTAAAAGGCATAGCGATCATAGCTTTCTCTCCCGGATAGATCAGCTCGGAAAGTCCCGCTGCAAAAAAGGAGACCGTCCGCTCATTGTCCTCCGCTGTATAAAACACCCTCTTTCCAGGTCCTGTGGTTCCCGAAGTTTCCCAGCTTCTCACTCTTTCGATCTCTGACTGGCTGACCAGGACCATGGAATTTCCCTGTTCCCTCAGATCTTTCTCTGTGGTGAAAGGCAGCGATTCCAGGTCCTCCAAGGCCTTTAACTGCCGGGGAAGGTTCCTGTAAAATCCCTGCCTCCTGTATTCTCTCTCAAGAAGCCTGTTCAGTTTTTCCAGCTGAATGTTATC
This sequence comes from Candidatus Blautia stercoripullorum, assembly GCA_019120545.1. Classification (GTDB taxonomy): domain Bacteria; phylum Bacillota; class Clostridia; order Lachnospirales; family Lachnospiraceae; genus Blautia; species Blautia stercoripullorum. The sequence goes on from DWUX01000007.1 coordinate 38,460, forward strand.
CACAGCTTTTCTATCCAAAGTCTGGATTCCTTCTTTCTCCCGGACCCAAAGGTCCAGTCTGGCTATATTCATCGATACAAAGTCCTCCCGTCAGATCCTGTCAGATTATAAATGCAGAAAGGCACCATTCCATACCGGCTGTCGGTTTCCAGTATATAACAGCGGCGGAGACGGTCCAATTCTAAATTCCAGGCGTCCTGAAAGAGCATTCCGGAAACCGCCAGAGTATTTCTGTGCATTTCTTCCAGAAATTCATCCAAAGAAGAAGTATCCAGAGTCAGTCCCGCTGTGGATCCTCCGCAGCAGCAGGTCTCTTCCCGGGGCTTTTCTCCGCAGCAGGAAGCTTTCTGATCTGCCTCCTGGCAGCAGCAGTCATCAGTCCCGCTCCACTGGCGGGCCACAAAATCCCGGGCCTGCTCTGAAGCACCGGAAGCCCTGGGTTCTCCATGGGCCAGAAGTTTCATTGAGCCGTCTTTCTGTTTCAGATAATTGGCCTGGAAAGTACAGTAAGGGTTGGTGGCTCCTCCTCCGGTAAAATCCCCTGCATGGATCCACCCTTCTGTCTGGTCTTCCATAAGTGCCAGCATTTTCGGGATCGTGATCCGGTAGCTGCCCGCCGGCTCGCTGCATCGTCCGAAGTAGCTGACCGGCTGAAAATGAACTCCTCTTACCGCAGGCATCCTGCTTTTGGCATAAAGGAGGATGTCCCCTGTCTGGTCTTCATTGACTCCGGGAGCAATGACCGGAACCAGGACTACTCCTAGACCTGCTTTTTCACAGGCGTCGATAGCCTTCTTTTTTATCTCCAGCAAAGGACGTCCTCTGAGAACCTGGTATACAGAATCTTTCAGTCCGTCAAACTGGAGAAACACACAGGAAAGCCCCGCCTTCTTCAGCTTCTCTGCATATCCCGGCTCTTCTGCCAGACGGATTCCGTTAGTATTCAGCTGAAAAAAAGTAAAGCCCAGGTCCTTTCCAAGGCGGAGAATGTCTTCTAGGTCCTCCCGGACTGTAGGTTCCCCTCCGGAAAGCTGAAGATTAAAAGGCCCTCCGTGTTCCATCAGATATCTCATCTGTTTCTCCAGCTCTTCAAAGGGCACATCCCGTCCCTTTGGCCCGGACCCTGCAAAGCAGGTAGGACACTGGAGATTGCACCTTCCTGTTACCTCCAGCAGAACACAGCAGCCCCGCCGCTGATGATTTTCACAGAGTCCGCAGTCCAGAGGACACCCTTTCTTTTGAGGAAGGGCAGCAGGAACTGAATCCGGAGGAAGGATCGTTTTCCCCCAAGCCTGATAACTTTCCAGCGATCCTTCCCAGATCAGTGCCTCAAACTTTCCATGTTCCGGGCATTCTTTCACCAGGTAGATTCCATCCTCTCTCTCCACTTTTCCTGCAGGCAGGACTTTCAGACACTGAGGACAGATGCTTTCCCCCGGCTCTGAAATATAGATTTCCTGGTCTTCCATCCACTTTTCCATCTGTTCTTTTTCTGTCTCCCAGTTGTCTGCCGTATAATTGATCTTTACAACTTTTTCCTTCAGGATCCCCTTCACTTCCAGTCCGCCCTTCTTTGCGGAGAAAACCGGACGGCGGAAACTGTGGTTTTCTTTTACTTCAAAGCCCTCCAGCCTGACGGACAGCTCCTGTCCGGTAATAGGCAGTTCATATTCATAAGTCCTGGCTTCGGCAAAACAGTTTTCTGTCTTTTTCCACTTAAATTTCATCTTTTAGGTCTTGCCCTCCCTTTTCAGGATATTTCAATGAGATTCCCTCATAGCCGCCACAGCCTCCAGCACCCTGTCGGCGTCTGCCTTTTCTGTAAACCGGGACAAACTCAGACGTATAGTTCCTTCCTCCATTCCCAGGTTTTCCATGATCATAGGCGAACAATGAAGGCCTGTCCGGCAGATAATGTCATAGCTGCCGGATAAAATATCTCCCGCATCTCCCGGATGCCAGCCCGGAACAGTAAAGGAAACCACCGGCGTTACCGGAGGTTTTGGCCGGATTACCCGGCACCCCAGCTTCTCCAGACTCTCTTTCAGATATTCAAGGATTTCTTCCGTCTTCTCCTTTTTTAAAGGATTTTCCGCCGTCCACCGCAAAGCTGCCAGAAGGCCGTGGTATGAAGGCTCGTTCCCGGTGCCTGCCTCCAGATGGAGAGGCATTTCTTCCGGCATTTCCCTGAGGTCGCTTTTTACGCCTGTGCCTCCCAGCACATAAGGCCTCAGGGTCAGTCCCGGCCGGACATAAAGCCCCCCGGTTCCCTGAGGGCCAAGCAGATACTTGTGTCCTGTAAAAGCAGCCATGTCCACACCCCATTTTTCCAGCTTTACAGAGATCCATCCCAGACTCTGAGATATATCCAGAAGCATAGCAGCGCCGGCGGCTTTAGCCATGGCAGTAAGTGTCTCTGCATCATTGACAGCTCCCGTCACATTGGAAGCATGGATCAGCGCGCACAGCCTGGGCCGGTACTTTTCCAAAGCCTTTTTCCACATTTCAGGCTCCATCCGGCCGGTCTTATCCACATCCAGATAGATCACCTGGATTCCCTCCTTTTCCAGGCGGTGCAGAGGCCGGAGTACTGCATTATGCTCTGCCTTTGTAGTCAGCACTGTATCTCCCGGCTCCAGAGGGAAACCGAAAACAGCCTGGTTCAGCCCCCAGGTAGAATTGCTCCCCAGAGCGATTCTTTCCGGACAGCCAATTCCCATCAGAGCTGCCAGTTCTTCCCTTGCCTGATCAAAAATATTAAAATCCCGGATTCCTCCTCTTCCGGCATCTCCGGGGAGATTTTTCAGGGCTTCTGCCATAGCCGAAGCCACACACTCCGGTTTCGGCCAGGAAGTAGCCGCATTATTCAAATATATTTTGGGTTCATAATCTTTCACCTGTCATCACCTCAAATTCCTTTATCAGCCGACGGCAGATCTCTATATCCCGCAGAATCCTCTTTTTTACCTCTTTTTTTTCTAAAGCTTTCCTGTACCGCTCTTCCAGAGACACACGCCTGCCCTCCATGATCAGTTTATCCGCCAGGCATACCAGCGCTTCCTCTGTGCAAAGAGTATCCGGCTCCTTTTCAAACCCTCTGTGTGCTCCTACTATCTTTGCAAGAGCCAGGTATCCCTTCTCCTCCAGAAATTTTTTTCCGGCTTTTTCATGGAAAGGCTCCAGTCTCAGCACATCGTGGAGATACCCTCCGCTTCTGCACAGTTCCATGTCCAGAAAAGCTCCGGCATCGATCAGGCTCTTCGCCATCCAGGCCGCCATTTCCCCTACTGCCAGACAATGGGTCCGGATATGAGCCGGCAGAGAAACTTCATCATAGAACTCTTCACACAGTTCCCGGGAGATTCCCCTGTGCTTTCTGGCATAGTCCTGGATCTGAGCCAGGTCCTTCCGGTTATCAGCGTCCATCTGAGCTCCCCTATCTTCTGCTGTGACGATTTCCGTTTTCATAGACCGGAAAGCTCCCTGGAGTCCCTGGCCGCCCTGATAGTTCAAGGCTTTTCTGCAGCCTTCAGGGAACAGAAAAGGCGGGTGAAGGGTTCTTCCCCCTGCTCCGGGGATCAAAGCCTCAGTTCCCGGCTTGGCCCCGGAAATCCCTTCCGCCAGTTTCCGGAAAGTACCTGGCGAGGTCAAAGGGATATCCCCGGGGAGAATGAATACTCCGTCCTTTTTATCCGCCGCTTCCAGCCCCAGCTTCACAGAAGCCAGCATATCCGTTTCCTGCCAGCGCCGGTTTTCTATGATCCTTACACCCATGGGCTCCAGAACTTTCTTCACCTCATCTCCCCGATATCCTGTCACCACAGTGATGTCTCTGATCCCTGCATTACTCATGCTCTGAACCGTCATAGCGATCATGGGAAATCCATTTATTTGCAGCAGAGGCTTAAATCCTTCCATCCGTCTGGATCCTCCTGCCGCCGGGATCAGTCCTGCTCCTTTCATGGAATCCCTCCTTTTTCCTGGAGCAGCTCCACACATTTGTGATACACTGCTTCCACCAGCTCCGGGCACCGCTGAAATTTGTTTCTTGGGTCTCCGTCCAGGATTTCCCGGCAGCTGCACCCTCCATATTTGCTTTTTGTTGTCTCTTCAAACCACTCCGCCAGCCTTCCGATCAAAAGCGCAGCCTCCGGATCTTCCAATTCTTCCGCCTCACCTTTTCCCAGAAAGTAACTCAGAAAGCAGCAGCCTCCCGTAAGAGCGCCGCAGACTCTTCCTGAAAATCCAAGACCTCCGTTTAATCCCCCCATGGCCCGGACCAGATCCGGATCCTCTTTTTCTTCCGATTCCAGGGCCAGGATCATTAAGATCTGGGCGCAGTAAAATCCCTGCCCTGACAGTTCCAGCATACGGTCAAATAAATCCATTTTTCTCTCCTTTCCTGAGACAGGCCAGAAAGTATCCGCACCCGGCTCTTCCTGCCTCTCTGAAGAAATCCACACATCTTTCCTCTGCATTTCCGTTCCAGAGACTTTCCAGAAAAAATTCTCTCCATGCTCCTGTTTCGTCCCTGGCTTCTTCCAGGCGGAACCCAGCTTCCTCAAAACCATCCTTCCAGCAGTTCCATGTCAGGGGCTTTTCCATTGACAGACAGGGCGCGTTTTTCTTATGAAAAAAAACATCTGACACCAGCAGGCAGCCGCCTTGTTTCAGCACACGGAACGCCTCCCTTAAGGCGGCGCCGCCGCCTCCGCAGCCGGAAATACTGCATTCTGCCAGACAGCAGTCAAAACTCTCCTCTGCAAAGTCCAGCTTTCTCATATCCCCTGGCTCCACGTCCGGACCTGCCGGGTTCAGGTCTATTGCTTTTACTTCAAATCCCAGAGATTTCAGATATCCCGCTGTATCTCCCCCGCCGGCGCCCAGTTCCAGGATTCCGCCAGGAGGGCATATTCCTGATAGATCCAGAAGGCGGACTGTCATTTCTTTTCCCCCGGGATGAAGGCCGATCATTTGTCCTCCAGGCTGCGTTCTACAGAAAGGACCTTGCCCACAGCCAGTTCCTCCGGCACATAAATGTATCCGCATTCCGGACACACCGGCAGTTCTACAGGAAAGGCATTCCCCAGATAACTGAACACTGCTTTTCCTCTGACCAGTTCTCTCCTGCATTTATGACACATCAGTTTTCCCATGGGATCCATGGAATAGTAAGTCTTTTCTCCCATTCCGCCCTCCTTTACTCCACTGTCATCCGATGGCTGTAGGCTCCGTATACCAGATAGCCTTTCTCTGTCTCTCTGAACTTTACCCAAAAGGTAACGTTCCCGATCCTGGCAGATGCAGCCAGCCATCCCTTCTCGGGATCTTCCACCGCTTCTCCCGAAGCTTCATAAGCCTTCAGCACAGCTTCTACGTCGCTTTTCAGGATCATACGCCTATCCATTTCTTCTTCCGCTCCATTTTCATAAAAGACCGGCAGCATGATTTCCCTCCTTATTTCTTCTTTCCAGATTTCTTCCAGCAGTTTTTCCTTCAGTTTCAGACGGTTGGCTCTCCGCTGGGACAGATCCGGCACCGGACCCGGACCTGTTCCATAAGCCAGTTCCAGGATATGTACAGAATCTGCTCCCGCTCTGGTCAGCTGATCCCTGCAGGCCATGCAGTAGGTCAGGATCTTCCCGGAAGTCCTGCCGGCTGCAAAAGAAGCCTTTTTTTCAGACATTTCCGGATTTGCGAACCGGACCATCCCTCCGTATCCGCAGCAGGGAGAAAGATCCCCCGAAAATGGGATTTCCTCTGTTTGACACCCCAGAGCCGCCGCAAAGGCCCTGATCTGATCCTGGGTCTCATGATCTCCTCTGGCTCCGCAGGCATCCTGTATGGCTACTGTCTCCTCTGTCACAGGATCTATTCCCAGTTCCAGAAGTACCTGCCATATTCCTGTGACAGGAATTTCCGTCCTTTCTTTTAAAATCTTCATACAGGTGGGACAGGCGCAGATCACTTCCGTCTCTCCCATCTCTTTCCAGGCGCTGCGGATTTTCTCCAAAGCCTCCTCTGCCATATCCTCTCTTCCTGCCCATTGGGACAAGGCCCCGCAGCAGCCAAGGATCAGTCCCACGCCCCCCGAAAGCCGTTCTGACAGATCTCTATAAGCTGCTTCCACAGTATCCGGCGACACTGCCAAGGCCTGACATCCGGGGAAGAACAGATACCTGCAGCGGTCATATCCCGGCTGAGGCCTGGCCAGAAACCCTTCCCCCAAGGAAAACTGCTGATCCAGGAGTCCGAACTCATGAGCAGAAGGAGGCATTTTCTCTGTCTCCACCATGATCTTCCTGGCCATCTGGCACACCTCCGGATAATCAAACCCCTTAGAACAGGCAGCTTTGCACTGGCCGCACAGGTCACAGGCATTGATCATCCCATTTGCCATATGATTTCCCATGACAATGGAAAGATTGTTATAAATCTCCCGGACAGCTCCCCTGGGATTCCGCTTATACTCCTGAAGATATACGCAGCCCTTTACACATTCCAGGCACTGGCACTGGATGCAGCGGCCTGCTTCCGCCTCAGCCTGTTCTCTGTCAGGGTTCTCTGGTCCGGCAAGGGCCCGGCTTCCTCCCACTCCATCCATTGTCACATATAAACGGCTTTCCTCAGGCCCAGGCGGTCTGAGTCCTTCCGGAGATGCTCCCTGGAGATACCGGTCAGCCTTTGCCGCTGTATATTTCGCCCAGGCCAGTATCCAGACCGCAGCCTCTCTTTCTTCCCATTTCTCTTCTGTTCCAAAGGTATTTTCCGGAAGACCTCCGCGCCAGAGATCCGGCGACAAGCAAAGAGCATCCCCCTGTTCCGCCCATTCTGAGATTTCCTCTTCTGCCCCTGTTCTTATTTTTTGTGTAATCCGGTAGAGAGCCAAAGAAGCGGAGTCTCCCTCAGCTTCCTCTTCCGTCAGATTCCAGCAAAGCAAGGGCTCCTTCCTATTCTGACACCGTGTATACCAGAAGATCTCATATCCCTTTTTCCCCAGTTCCCAGCAGCAGGCCAGGGCAAAGAGATCATCTCCTGCCACGATCACTTTTTTATTCTTCCGCGGGATCAGAAAGCGGCTGCCTCTTTCTTTTCCTCCATACAAAGCGCAGGCTTTTTCCAGAGCCTTCATCTGGATCCCCTCTCCTACCCGTGACAAGGCGCAGGCCTCTTGGCACATCCCGGGGCAGGACCTTGCCAGAAGATGGAGAAAAGGAGTAACTCCGCGAATGACCCCTGCGGCTTTTCCAAAATCTCCTTTCGCCCCATAAGCGCAGATAGTCCGCACATCCAGATGAAGGGGACACGCCGCGGAACACCCGGGGGGATCCTCTCTGGTACACACTGCCTCTCTCTGATGAAGCTCTTCCTGGCCGAAAGCCTGTTTCATTAAATAATGCTTTCCCACAAAGCCCCGATCCTTATGTTCCATATTTTCTCTCCTATATTAATTATCTATTTCCAGAATAATATATGGGTAAAAGGTGCTGCCGCACTAATCAAAATCGACTAATGCGACAGCCCCTCTGTTTTTTATTTTTCTGTCATTTTACAGAGCGTCCAGCGCAGCTTTCACCACTTCCGGTCTGGCCGGAACTCTGGTGATCCGGGCTCCCGTAGCGCTGTAAATGGCGTTCAGGATTGCCGGATGAGGCGCCGCCAAAGGTCCCTCGCCGCAGCCTGCGGCTCCGTATGGCCCAAGGGGTCTGGGATGATTTTCCTGATAAACCAGTTCAATATCATCCGGGATATCATTAGGATAAGGAATTCCGCACTTCAGCAGGCTGGTATGCTTCTTCAGATCTTCAAAATCCTCTGACAGGGCCAGACCGATACCCTGGGCGATAGCTCCCATTACCTGTCCGTCCACAACGGTTTTGTTGATTATGGTTCCGAAATCTGATACCATGGTAAATTTCACAACCTTTACCTTGCCTGTCTCCATATTTACCTGTACCACAGGAAGGTTGATACAGTACATATACACAGAGAAAGGATTTCCCTGGGCTGTTTCCTGATCGCAGTCTGTACATGCGGTAGCCACCCATTTGCCCTCATACTTTAACGGAAGTTTTTCTTCTACCATTTCTTCATAGGTACGGTAGGTTCCGTCTGGTTTTCTCATGGCGTTCACCAGCATCTCCGAGGCAACCCGCACTGCGTTTCCTGTCATAACATTAGAACGGGATCCTCCTGCAGGTCCGGAGTTCGGAGTCTTTCCTGTATCATTCATCACCAGCCTGATCTGGTCCGGAGTAAAGCCTGCCTGGCGGAGAGTTTCGTGGGCATGGGTAAGGGTGCCGATATCTGCGCCCTGTCCGTGATCTTCCCAGGAATCATAAATCGTTACCGTGTTATCCGGATTCAGCTCTGCCCAGGCCTCTGAAGAGTCCACACCGTCCAGTCCGCATCCATAAACCCCCAGTGACACTCCGGCTCCGTATTTGAACTTGCCGTTTTCCCCTTTTTCCTTGTTCAAGGTTTCCGCATAAGCTTTATTCTTCTGGTAATAAGGTCTTGCCAGATCATACAGATCTTCCAGACAGTATACGTCCGGCTTGCATCCGTTAGGAGTGGTAGACTCTGCGGATTCTTTGTAGCAGTTCATGGCTCTGAACTCAAAGGGATCGATCCCCATCTTGGCTGCCATCATATCCATAGCGATATCGCCGCCCATAAAAGACTGAGGCGCGCCGTATCCCCGGAAAGCAGCTCCATATGCGTGATTGGTGCAGACAGTGCGTGACCTGTTCCGGATATTAGGAATATCCACTCCGGCCCCCACAAACTGGCTGAGACGCATAGTCAGCAGGTCTCCGAATTCTGAGTAGGGACCATGGTCAATAAGGTTGTCTCCTTCCAGGGCCAGGATCTTTCCTTTCTCATCAGCCGCCAGCTTAATGTGCATAAAGCCCGGGCTTCTCTTTCCTGTATAAGTGATCATCTGGTACATATCAAAGTTCAGCGCCACCGGACGTCCTGTGACAAGCGCCGCCACACCTACCAGAGCTTCGATGGTTGGAGAAAATTTATAGCCAAAGGTTCCTCCGGCATGGAGCTGTATCAGCCGCAGTTTTTCCGGCTCTACCCCTATTCCTGCACAGATCATGGCATGGTGGAGATGGATGCCGATGGATTTGGAATGGATGGTTACTCTTCCTTCCTCATCTATATAGGCATAAGCCACATCCGGCTCAATAGGCATATGGGGCTGGCGGGAGCAGTAGGCGTCCATTTCTATCACATTGGGAGCCGTCTCCATAATAGGCGCAGTGTCTTCCCCTTTTATACAGTTGGTTTCATAATAAACATTCGGCGTGCCCGGATGGATTTCAATAGCGTCGGGATCCATGGCCTCCGGCGCGGACATATAAGCAGGCAGCAGTTCCAGATCAACCTTCACATGTTTGGCCGCTTCTTTTGCATGGGCTACTGTATCCGCACATACCATAGCGATGGCGTCTCCATACTGGAACACTTTCTCGTCGCAGAGAATGGGACGGTCCCAGCCGTCTCCTTTATTTGTAGGGAAGGTAATAAGTCCGGTGATCCTGTTCTTGCCGGGAACATCCTTGTATGTAATGATCCTGTATACGCCTGGCATAGTTTCTGCTTCTGAGGTATCTATCCCTTTGATCAGTGCGTGAGATACTTCCGCCTGGACCAGGGCGATCTGGAGAGTATCCTCAGGAAGTGTCTTAATCTCATCTGCTCCGAAATCCCAGGACCCCGTAACCTTTGCCGCCGCTGAGGGCCGGGCATAACTGGTCCCCAGGATCCTATTGTCTGTAGGCTGGAACATCAGATCTTCTTTTGTGATCTCCCCCCGCAGTACACGGGCCGCATCCATAACTGCGTCTACTAAAGGCTTGTATCCCGTACAGCGGCAGAGATTCCGGTTCTTGTTAAACCATTCCCTGACCTCTGTTCTGGATGGTGCGGGATTATTCTCAAGAAGCACCTTTGCGCTCATAATAAAGCCCGGCGAACAGAAACCGCACTGGGCGCAGCCATGAGCGATCCAGGCTGCCTGCAGAGGATGAAGGTCCTCCAGCGTCCCGATTCCCTCGATGGTCTCGATCTTGGCATAGTCAGGCACCTTAGATATCTTGGTAATACAGGAACGAGTCACTTTTCCGTCCACGATCACATTACAGGCGCCGCAGTGGCCTTCGCCGCAGCCGATCTTGCATCCTGTAAGAAGAAGCCTGTCACGGAGTACTTCAGCTAAGGACTCCTGTCCCTCTACGACCAGGGTCCGCTGAGTGCCGTTAATGATAAGGATTTTTTTTATCATCCTTCCACCTCCTTATTTTGTTGTTATGAACTCTGCCGCCGGCAAATTCTATTCACAGCGGCCCTCTATCTTTAAGGTTTGGAACCTTAAATTCTCATCTTTTTCTGGTCAAATTCTTCTCCCTTTGCTACAATAGGCATATAAAAAGGAGAAATATGAATGGAACTGAAAGAAATTCACGCAAAACAGGTTACTGTAGAGGTCAGAGACGAAGCCACCGGAGAAATATTCCGCCGTACTCTGCCTATGGATTATTACGAAACCGCCAATTTCCTCCGCCTTAGCGGAGAAGACGGGAGAGGAAATCCCAGCGAACTGGTTTTTCTGTCTGAAACAGGTATGCGGCGCCTCAGAGATCTGACAGGAAAAGGGCCCGATAAAGACCCCTGCGGTACACATCAATAATTTTCTGAATCTTTTGTCTTAATTATAATTTGTTTTCAAAATAGAGTCAATGAATTCACTTTTTTCCAATTATTCTATTTTGAGAATAATATATTTTTATTTTTTGGGAAAGGAGTTTAACATATGACAGAACTGTACCACCTCATCGCCTCCTGCAATCCTAACCGTCAGACACTCATTCTTACGGCTTTGGAAGGAGAAGCAAAAGGAGAAAAAGCTTTTGTTGTGGACGGAGTCCTCCAGTGGGAATCCAAAAAGGGAGGATTTTTCTCACAAATATCCGATACTCTCCCGGATGTCTCTGCTCCCGGTATTATTACAGAGAACAATACCCGGATCTTCTGTGAATTTCCGGCCCATGAGCAAAAACTGGTGATCTGCGGCGCCGGCCATGTATCCATTCCTGTGATCCAGATCGGCCGTATGATCGGCTGTACTGTCACAGTCCTGGAAGACCGGCCGAAGTTTGCCGACAATGCCAGAAGAGCCGGTGCAGATACCGTGCTCTGCGAACCCTTTGAAGAAGGGCTGAAAAAAATCCCCGGGGATCCGGATACCTATTTTATCATTGTGACCAGAGGCCACCGTTACGATCAGGTGTGTCTGGAAAAGATCATGAAAAAAGAGCATGCCTATATCGGCATGATGGGAAGCCGGGCCCGGACTGTCAAAGTAAAGCAGGCTCTGCTGGAACAGGGTGCCGATCCCCAGGTACTGGAATCCGTACACACTCCCATCGGTCTGCCTATCGGAGGCGAAACTCCGGAAGAGATCGGCGTCTCCATCATAGCTGAAGTGATACAGGAAAAAAACCGCTGCCGGAAGCGGGGCGGTTTTACAAAAGAAATCCTCAGGGCAATTTTAGATGAAAAGGACAAAGACATCAAAAAAGTCCTGGCCACTATCGTGACCAAAAAAGGTTCCTCTCCCAGAGAAGCCGGGACAAAAATGCTGGTTTACCAGGATGGAAGAACTGTGGGAACCATCGGCGGAGGCTGTCTGGAAGCAGATATCATCCAGAGATCCCTCCGTCTTATGTCCCAGGAAAACCTCTCGCTGGTACTCCATCACGCTGATATGACCGGAAAAGATGCTGAGGACGAAGGCATGGTCTGCGGCGGTATGGTGGATGTTTTATTGGAAGTGCTATGAAAAGTAAGCGACAGAAAAAGGGCTATCGGACAATATTTCTCGATAGCCCTCAATCTTATGCTTGGACACAAGGTTATCTTGCGATAGCACTCTATATTACTAATCTGTCAGTCAGTGATTACTCGATGATAAAAGTAACACTGCCTGATCCAACTCTGTACGTCTGCCTTCACTTCATGATATCAGACCAGTGTATTGCGGTGTGAATGATGATTTTTCGTGTGATTCATGTTGGAAAATACAGATTTTCCGCTGTGTCCGCGTGATTTTGGTGGATTTTGTTATCACTACCTTACTTAGTTCTTAGCAAATTTTGCAAAAAATGCAGGCATCTCTGGAGCAGAAACTGGTTCTGGATCATTGTTCGCTCCAACTCTTGTATAATATCCATTGTCAAACATAATAGCTCCATTGTCATTTACTATTTTCATAATAATGATAGACTTGTCGTAATAACTTACCATCCTCATTTTACTTCCAATCTGTCTTCTATAATGTTCATCTAATGGCATTGTTTGTAATGCATTTTTAAATTGAGCAAAGTACACATCGTAATCGCCTTTATAAAATTTATCAACTTCCCCATCTGGATATACCAGTGCGCTGAAAGCGCCTGTCCGGTGTTTTGGAAATCACCTGTCCGGAAAGAGGAAATCAT
>DWUX01000033.1 GCA_019120545.1 Candidatus Blautia stercoripullorum
TTGGTAGAGCAACTGACTCTTAATCAGTGGGTCCAGGGTTCGAGTCCCTGAAGGTGCACCAAATGTGGCCTGTTGGTCAAGCGGTTAAGACGCCGCCCTCTCACGGCGGAAACACGGGTTCGATTCCCGTACGAACTGCTTTATGGGAAATACTTGTTTAAGTATTTCCCTTTTTCATTTACGCAATTTCATGATTCATCAGGTTATAAAACAGCTGCTCTGACAGCATATCATTATTCAGGAGGTTGTTATGGAAAAATATGTTGATCTTCATGTTCACTCTACTGCTTCAGACGGAACCCTGACTCCTTCCCAGCTTGTATCCCTTGCGGAAGAAAAAAATCTGAAAGCTTTTGCTCTGACAGATCATGATACCACCGCAGGATTGAAAGAAGCTTTACTGGCCTCTGAAAATTCCTCTGTAGAGGTGATTCCCGGCATTGAGCTGTCCACCACCTGGCTGGGGCGGGACATACATATTGTCGGACTGGATATTGACTCTGAAAACTATTATTTTCAGGAGACTCTTTCCCGGTTCCAGGATTCCAGAAATATAAGAAACGACAAAATCCTGGCTCTTCTTCAAAAAGAAGGAATTTCCATCAGCAAAGAATCCATGAATGAAGCTTTTCCTGACAGTGTATGGACCCGCGCGCATTTTGCCAGATATCTTCTGGACCATAAATATGTAGGTTCTATGAACGAAGCTTTTGACCGATATCTGGGCGATCACGCCAAATGTTATGTTCCCAGAGAAAAGGTTACCCCCTTCCAGGCGATTTCTCTGATCCACGAAGGAGGAGGTATTGCCGTCTTCGCCCATCCTATCCTCTGCCGCCTGGATAAAAACCGTCTGGAAAGTCTCACTGCCGAACTGAAACAGGCCGGTTTAGACGGAATCGAAGCCTATTATTCCACCTATCGCCCCGCTGACGAACAGATCGTGATCCAGATCGCAAAAAGACACGGACTGGCGCTCTCGGGAGGCAGTGACTTTCACGGAAGCAATAAACCCCAGATCCAGCTTGGAGTCGGAAAAGGCAATTTAAAGATCTCTTATCAGGTCTGGGAAACTCTCCGGAAGCACAGAAATGGTAATAGATAATATAAAAAAGGACTTTCTCCCCCAGAAAGAGCCGGCAGGCTCATACTTCTGAAAAAGAGAAGGTCCTTTCTTATTTTTATACTTCTTCCGGTGCTTCAGCCGGTATAAAGATCCGGTCATGGCCAGGATTTGTTTTCGTCGCCGCTTTTTTATGAGCTTCTTCACAAAAATATTCCTGCGAATTTACCAGCTGTTTTCCTCTTTTATCAATTTTTTCATAAGAACCGTCAGGCTGAAGGATATGTGCTTTTACGTTATCTGCAAGCTGTATCTGGAGAATATGCTTCACTTCTTCTTTTAATCTCGGATCCTCTACGGGAAATACGATTTCCACACGTTTATCCAGATTTCTGGGCATCCAGTCTGCACTTCCCATAAAAAGCTGCTCTTTTCCATCGCTGTAGAAATAGAAGATTCTGCTGTGTTCCAGGAAATTTCCTACAATAGAACGAACCGTAATATTTTCGCTGACTCCCGGTATGCCTACCTTCAGACAACAAATTCCCCGGACGATCAGATCAATTTTTACTCCCGCAGCGCTTGCCGCATACAGAGCGGCGATCACGTCCTTGTCACAGAGGGAATTCATTTTTGCCACGATCCTGGCTTTCTTTCCTTCCTCTGCTCTTTTCTGCTCCATCTCAATAAGATGAAGAAATCTGTCCCGCATCCAGATAGGCGCCACTACCAGCTTATTCCAGCTCTTGGGTTCCGAATATCCGGAAAGCATATTAAATACTGCTGTGGCATCCTCTCCGATCTGAGCGGAACAGGTCAGGATACCGCAGTCCGTATACTGCTTTGCGGTAGAATCATTATAGTTGCCTGTTCCCAGATGAACATATCTGCGGATACCCTCCTCTTCTTTACGCACTACAAGAGTGATCTTACTATGGGTTTTTAATCCCAGAAGGCCATAGATGACATGACATCCGGCTTTTTCCAGCTTCTTTGCCCAGACGATATTATTCTCCTCGTCAAATCTGGCTTTCAGTTCTACAAGTACTGTAACCTGTTTTCCATTCTCTGCCGCCTGAGCCAAAGCCGCGATAATGGGAGAATTACCGCTGACACGGTAAAGAGTCTGTTTAATGGCCAGTACTTCCGGGTCTCTGGAGGCCTGCCGCACAAAATCCACTACCGGATCAAAACTCATATATGGATGGTGGAGAAGAATATCCTGTCTGCGGATCTGAGTAAAGATATCTTCGTCTGTCATCATCTCCTTGACCGGCGCCGGGGTATATGGCGGCACCTTCAGATCATCAAAGCCTTCCAGCTTATACATTTTCATCAGGAATGTCAGATCCAGAGGCCCGTTGATATAATGGATATCTTCCTCTTTCATATCAAATTCCATTTTTAAGATCTTCAGCAGTCTGGGATCCATCTTTTCTTCCACATCCAGACGTATCACCTCGCCCCACTGTCTTTTCTTTAACTGCTTTTCAATCTCTGTAAGAAGATCTGCAGCCTCATCCTCATCAATAGTCAGATCCGCGTTCCGGATGATCCTGTAAGGGCAGGTACAGACTACCGTATTGCTTAAAAACAGTTTCCCGATATTTCTTTCAATGATCTCTTCCAGAAGCACCACTGTAGTCTTATATTTCTTATCTCCGGGGATCTCAATGATCCTAGGCAGTACAGAGGGGACCTGGACAGTGGCAAATTCCAGTTCTTCTTTATCTTTTTTTCCCTTCTTGGCAATAAGAGCTCCGATATTTAGAGTTTTATTCCGGATCAGCGGGAAAGGTCTCGCACTGTCCATAGCCATAGGCGTCAATACCGGGTAGACGGCCTCTTCGAAATACTGGTCAACGAAAGCCTGCTGATCTTCTGTAAGATCCTCGTGTTTTTCTACCACTTTCACTCCCGCCTTTTTCAGCGCCGGGAGAAGAGAACGGTTATAAGTGCTGTACTGGGCCTGGATAAATTTCTTCACCTCTGGAGCCAGAGCTTTCAGCTGTTCCTTAGGCGTCATCCCTGCAATATCCGGTTTTGTGTACTTTGCATGGACCATATCCTTTAAAGACGCTACCCGGACCATGAAAAATTCATCCAGATTCGATGCGGTGATACTTAAAAATTTTAATCTTTCAAATAATGGAATACTTTTATCTCTGGCCTCAGAAAGAACCCTCTCATTGAATCCCAGCCAGCTGATCTCCCTGTTCCAATAATATTCTGGTTTGGTATATGCTTTATAATCCATTGTCCCAGCCTCCTATTTCTGTTTCTTTCTCTTTAATACCGGACGGATACTGAAAATTTCCTCAAAGAAATCCGCAGCTTCCGTAAGCAGCGCTTTCTCCAGAGTCAGGTCTGCCTTGGAAGTCACCCGCATGATCAGTTCCTGGTCTTTAACAGCAGTACTGATCTCTTCAATTTTTTGTTTATGACTTCTGTCCAGCATATTTGCCACCCGCATGATCGCCGTCAGCTTGGCGATCTGCATATAATCCTTCCGGTCGATCATTGCCTTGGAATCTGCCTCATTATAATACTCAAAAGGCATCTTGATAAATTTTACCACATTGGCGATCAATTCCCTCTCTGCATGGGAAAGTCCGATGATCTCCGTAGACATGATGATCTCATAAGCGCACTGAGAAGAATTGCTGGAACTTATAAAGTTGCCGCAGTCATGTAAAATCGCGGCAATCTGAAGAAGCAGACGCTCCCTCGCCCCCATTCCATGTACTTTTTTCATTCCGTCAAAAATTGCCAGAGCATTTTTCAGCACACACTGGGTATGGCTTTTTCCGCTCATATATCTCTTGGCAATATTTTTTGCAGAAACGATAATATCATTTTCAAAATTATGCTTACTCTTTATAAACTTATGCTTTTCCGCATAATCATAAGAAATACCGTCATTCAGCTGAGTACCGGGCAGCCACATAGTCTGGGCTCCCAGCTCCTCTACAAACACCCGGTATATGATCATGGCCGGGATCAGGATCTCCGCATATTCCAGAGAGACATCAAGAGAAACTGAAATTTCCTCCGGCGAATGGCTCACCACCCACTGATACTCCTCCATAAAGGCATCATAACTCACCGTACGATTTTCTTTCATACTCTGTTTATCCTCAAAAAGCTTATCCATAAAAGAGTCGCCCATAAGGATGATATTATCTATTTTTCTGTCTTTTAAATGCAGTTTTTTAAACCCGAGGATCTGATTATGCACCAGTTCCTCCACCATCTTTTCATAATGGGTGGTTTCTTTTTCTACAGGCTGGAGTATCTCCCGTACACGAAGGCTTCCCAGCATAAAACGCTGTGTAGTAAGCAGAGCATCTTTATCAAAAAGAGAAATCTGCATATTTCCTCCGCCAACTTCAACAATGGCGGTTCCCTTCTGGATCATTTTTGTAAAGGATTCTTCCTTTGCGGCTACAGACTTATATCCGTAAAATCTCTGCTCGGAGTTGCTGAGTATCTCTACCCGGATTCCTGTCTTCTGATAAACCTGTTCCAGAACAATCCAGACATTTTCCGCCTCCTGCAGCGTGCTGGTAGCACAGGCTCGATAGTTCTCTACCTGATATCCCTCCATAATGTGGGAAAAATCTTTGAGGATA
>DWUX01000034.1 GCA_019120545.1 Candidatus Blautia stercoripullorum
AGGTCGCTGCCGTGGAAATGGTCTTTATGTTTCAGCATGATAGGGCCTCCCTGCAAGATTTTTTCCAGGGTCATGCCGTGTATTCAAGTTGCACAGCAGACCTTTGTAGTGTATAATCCATAGTAGCAGAATATTGCAGAGAGTTCAATATGAAAAAACAGCCCGGCAGGGCGGAATTTAGAATGTTTTTAGAATTTCGGGAGCACAAAGCGGACGGAAATTCGCGGCATTAAAAAATACAGACAGGGTAAGGGTGATAGTTTGAAAGCACGAATAGAACAACTGATAAACGGAAGATTTGAATATGAAGTACCCGGTCTCCTTCTTTCCCAGGAAAAACTGGCGTTTGCTGTGACGCCGGAGGAAAAATATAAAGGAGAGCTGCAGTTTGCGGCAGAAGACAAAAGGCGGATCAAAGGAATGGCCTATTCTTCTCACAGAAGGCTGATTCTCGGAAAAGAAAAATTTTCAGGAGAGCAGCCGGTGCTTCCCTATGGAGTAGACGCGAAAGGACTTAGAAGCGGTGACAAAATAGAGGGAGAAATTGTTTTAAGCACCAGTATCGGCGAATACAGGGTGCCTTTTTCTATTGATGTAAAAATACCAGAAGTGCGGACCTCTCAGGGAGCAGTGCGGACTTTGGATGATTTTGTCAAGCTTGCCAGAGAAGATTTCAGAGAAGCGTACCAGCTTTTTGTTGAGCCTTCTTTTACAAGACTGCTGCAGGGAAGGGAAGATCTTCTGCCCTGTTATAAGGCTATGGTAAAGACGCCGGCTCCCTATCAGAACCTGGAAGAATTTATGATAAGCGGAAATCTGAAAGAACCGGTAAGGCTGAGCCTGGAAAAGGACAGTCTGGAATTGTATGAAGTGCAGTCTTCTCTGAAAGATACCCTGCGGATCCGCCGGAGCGGCTGGGGCTATCTAAGAGCAGAAGTTACTGTGGAAGGAGATTTCCTGGAAGTTGAGAAAAAAAGTATCTATGACGGCCATTTTATCGGCAGTGTGTATGAACTGGAATACATTATTCGAAGGGAATGCCTTGGAAAGGGGAAAAACTTCGGCAGGATCCGGATCAAAACGGCTTATCAGACCCTTTCCTATGATATTATGGCATCCAAGGGGAAGAAACTCCAGGTTAATGTGTCATCCTATGAAAAGAAAAAACGTCTGGAGGCTTCCAGAGATTTCCTGAGGCTGCGGATGGGAAAGATGCCTGCTGAACAGTGGTGCGATTCCATGAAAAGACTGCTGGCGGATTTGAAGGAAAAAGGGTATTATTCCGTAGAATGCCAGCTCTTCGAGGCATATGTTGCGGTGATGGACCAAAGGCCCGGAGATGCCAGAGGTCTTTTAGATTCTTTAGAGAATAATCAGAGAGTAAAAGATGAAGAAATCCTGGAAGGCGCGTTTCTTTATTTATGTGATCTGTCCGGAAGAAGCCTTCTTCCCAGACAGGAGACTGTTCAGAAACTGCGTCAGCTCCATCAGAGGAGGACGGACAGTTACCTTCTTCTGGCAATGATTTTTGAACTGGATACAGAAGAGGTGCGTCCTCAGTCCAGAACAATGTTTCTTTTAGAAGAAGAATACCGGACCGGCTGCAGAAGTCCCTTTTTGTATCTGGAAGCCTGCAATCTGGCGGCACAGGATGGTTCAGTATTCCGGAAAATGAATAGTTTTACCGTGCAGGTCTATCTTTTTGCAAAAAAATACGGCCTTCTAACAGAGGAAATGGCATTCCGTGCAGTAGATCTGGCAGGACAGATGAAATATTTTTCACGCACGGTATACAAAATTTTAGAGTATATTTATCAGCTTTATCCTTCTTCTCATGTTGTATCAGGAATCTGCCAGCATATCATGAAGGGAGAGCCGAGAAGAGAAGAGTACTTTAAATGGTATGAACTGGCGGTGGAATCTGATCTGAAGATTACCGGACTCTATGAGTATTATGTGGAAACTATGAGCCGGAATTATCAGAAAGTGCTTCCGAAGGTTATCCGTCTGTATTTTGGATATAACAATACCTTAAGCGACAACAAGAAGGCATTTGTATACAGCAACGTGATCAGAAACAAGGATATAGACAGAGAGACCTATAATGCTTATCGGAATAATATGGAGAAATTCGCAGCCGAAAAAATTAAGGAAGGCAGGATCAATGAAGATTTTGCAGTAGTGTATCAGGAATTTTGTGTGAATTCCCAGGATGAAAATGTAAGAGCGGCTCTTGCCAGAGTGCTGTTTACCTACCGGCTCTACTGTGATGATCCTAAAATCCGTAAGGTGATCGTCAGCCACGGAGCTCTGAAAGAAGAGCAGGTTTACCTTTGTGCAGAAAAAGCAGCCTATATTTCCATATATACCAAGGATGCGGCCATTATATTTGAAGACAGCAGCCAGCGCAGATATATGGCAACTGTGGATTATAATATCCATAGTCTTCTGGATATCGAAGAACTGGCGCCAAAGCTGGCTAAGGACGGGCTGCGGTATCCTGGAATGCTCCTTCACACATGCGGAGAACGCTTTCATGAAAAACAGGTGACAGAGGAAAATATCGCCAGCTTTCAGGCAGTACTGAAACAGGATGTTTTCCAGGAAGGATACCGTCAGGAGATCCGAAGACGCCTGCTTATGTATTACGAAACAAATATGGATAACCGGAATCTCAGGGAATCTCTCCGGGAGATGGATTTCAGAGGTTTTGCCAAAGTGAATAAGAGTCTTCTGATCACGATTCTGGTAAAGCAGGATATGTATGTGGGAGCCTATGACCTGATCTGTGAATATGGCTATGAAGGAGTGGAATTGCCTATTTTGCTTCGGCTCTGCAGCCAGATGATCCTGAATCTGGAGTATGAATATGAGGAAGAGCTGGTGCTTCTGGCAGAATATATAGTGAAATCCGGAGTTTACGATGAAGTGCTCCTCAGATATATGGTCAAACATTTTGAAGGTCCGGTAGAAGAAACTATGAAGCTTTGGGAGAGAGCCATGGGATTTGGCGTGGACTGTTATCAGCTGGAGGAAAAAATACTGGTATACAGCATGTTTACCAGGTGCTATCCGGATAAGGGACTTGCTGTGCTGAAAGAATATATCTGCCAGGGCGGCAGGGAACAGGTGATCCTGGCTTATCTTACCTTTGAAGCCTATGGATATTTTATAGGCGACAGGCAGAGCGAACCGTTTCTGTTTGAAGCCTTGGATAAAATCATGGAAAAAGGCTGGGAATGTGATATTATCTGCCGCCTGGCTTTGCTGAAGCATTTTGCTGCAGAAGGAAACTGGAATGAGGACAGGAAAGAAAAGGCAGAGAAGATCCTGAAAGAATGTGCTGAAGAACGGCTAAAGTTTGCATTTTTCAGAAAACTGCCCAGGGAGCTCCTTCAGTTCTGCCAGATGGAAGATAAAATATTTGTACAATGTAAAGCAGGTCCTGATGCCAGGGTGGCCCTTCACTATTATGTGGAAGATCCCCAGGGAAAAGGAGAAGAGAAAACGGAACCTGTAAAGGAGAGATACCAGGGGATCTACAATAAGGAATTCATACTTTTTTACGGGGAAAAACTCCATTATTACTTTGTTATCGACAGAAAAGGAAAAACATTCAGAACTGATGAGAAAGTGCTGACTGTGGAAAAAGGGGAGGCATCGGGGAGCAGCAAATATCAGATGCTGAACGCCATGCTGGAGCTGCAGGAACAGGGGCGTCAGGAAGAACTGGAGGCCCGGATCAAAGAATACTTAGAGAAGGAACATCAGGCATCTGTCCTGTTTCCCCTTATGGACTAAAGGAGGCGAGAGAATATGAATGAGACAAGAAACATCATTGCAGGACTGGAAATAGGAAAAGAACAGTCTCAGCTCTGTTATTATGACCGAAAAGAAAGGGAGCCGATCTCCGTCTCTGTAAAAGCGGGAAGCAATCAATATCTTTTTCCCACTCTTTTGTCAAAAAAACCGGGAAAAGATACCTGGCATTATGGGATTGAGGCAGAATATTTTTCCAGACAGGAGGGAGAAATCCCGGTCAAAGGCCTTTTAGGGATCATGAACCAGGATCAGAATATAACTCTTGACGGAAAAGAATATTCTCCTGCAGAGCTCATGGAAAAATATCTCAGAGGCTGCATTTCTCTTCTGGGGATTGGGGAACCGGTCAGACAGCTGAAGGCGGTAATGGTGACAGTTCCCCGCTTTACGCCGGCTCTTATCCGGGCAGTTTATGAGGCGGGAGCCTTGATGGGATTTGAGAGAAAACAGATCTGGATCCAGGACTATGATGAAAGTTTTTACTATTATGTTATGAACCACAGAAAAGACAACTGGACCAGAAAGATCGGCTGGTTTCTTTTTGAACAGGATAAGGTTTCCTTTGCCAGACTGGTGGTAGATAATCAGAGAAAACCGGTGACAGCCTGGATCGAACATGGGAAAAGCGCCGAACTTTCTAAAGATCCTGTTGAAAGAGATGAAAACTTTTTCAAGCTGATCACTCAGTCCTGCGGAAATGACACCTATTCTAATATTTATATGGTTGGAGACGGATTTGACCAGGAGTGGGCTCAGAGGTCCACCCCTTATCTCTGCCGTAACCAGAGACATGTTTTTTATGGGAATAATCTCTATGTAAAAGGCGCCTGTTATGGGGCGAAAGAGAAATGCGGCGAAGAAAATCTTAGAGGATATCTTTATCTGAGTTCTTCTCTGGTGAAAAAGAATGTGAGTATGGAAATGGTAGTGGGAGGTTCTGTGAAATCCCTGCTGCTGGTGGAAGCGGGAAAGAACTGGTATGAGATCCATACTTATCTGGAGATGATCCTGGATGACAGGGAAGATCTGGAATTTACGGTAGTTCCCATGGAGGGAAGCGGAAAGACCAGGTTCTGTATGAAGCTTCCGGGGCTTCCCAAACGTCCTAACAAGACCATCAGGATCGGACTGACGATTTATTATGAGTCTGAGGAACTGTGCGTAGTCCGGGCAGAGGAGCTGGGATTCGGCGGCCTGTATCCTTCTACGGGAATGGTCTGGACGGAAAAGGTATCATGGTAGAGGAGGAGCAAAATGGGAGGATATA
The DNA here is from genome assembly GCA_019120545.1 of Candidatus Blautia stercoripullorum. GTDB lineage: Bacteria > Bacillota > Clostridia > Lachnospirales > Lachnospiraceae > Blautia > Blautia stercoripullorum. The sequence goes on from DWUX01000034.1 coordinate 5,090, forward strand.
TTTTATGTCAGATCAAACGGGCTTCTATGCCTTATTATATTGAAAACATCAGCACAAATATCTACTCGATAGAAGAGCTGTGTTATTACTTTTACCATAATATTTATCTTCTGGATGAGACGATCCTCAACGAGCATCTTTGTGACTGGATCCGAAAGGAACTGGGACTGGAAAGGCTTTACCGGAGACTTTACAAAATCCTTGAGGATGAGCAGGGAACATCGGAGTTTATTCTGGCGGTATTTAAAGAGATCAACTATCTGTCCCACCAGGAATTTAAAAAATTAAATGAAAATCTGAATCTTATTCAGCAGCAGCCGGCTGTACTTCGGGAAAAGAAAAAGGGAGACTATCTCCTGGAAAATAAAATGTATGTGAATGCTCTCCGTATATATGACAATGCTTTGCGGAAAAGAGATAAAGAAGGTCTTGGAGAGCAGTTTAACGGAGGAATTTATCATAACATGGGCTGCGCCTATATGTATCTTTTCCAATTTGAGGAGGCAGCAGAGTGTTTTTTAAAAGCTTATGGACTTCTGGGAACCAGGCAGGCTCTGAAACATTATCTTACGGCCTGCTGTATGATGGATGAAAAATCCTTTCCAAAAGTATGCCAGGAAATGAAAGCTCCGGATAATATGATGGAAGAGATCCAGACGAGCCTGAAAGAAGCTGGAGCCCAGGCACCTCTTCCGTCGGCTTCCCCGGAAGAGCTTTTAAAACAGTTTATCAAGGATTATCATCGGAGCACAGGATTTTAACTTGTGCTTTTTGAAAGGATGATATATAATGCAAGAAGTTTTGAAAATGAAAGCAGAGAGGTAGAGAGTATGAGTACAGACAGATATGTAAGTCCGTTGTCCGAGCGTTATGCCAGCAAAGAAATGCAGTATATTTTTTCTCCTGATATGAAATTCCGTACCTGGAGAAGACTGTGGATCGCTCTGGC
>DWUX01000008.1 GCA_019120545.1 Candidatus Blautia stercoripullorum
AGGATTAAACCGGAAATTTTCCAGGGTAAATCCCAGATCATAGGGATAGTATTTCGTAAAGGCTCCCACAAATAAAACCGCCACAAGGCTGAGCAGGCACAGGGACATCCCTCCGCATATCAGATAGAAAACACCGTCCCTTGTCCCGCATTTCTTAATCTTCAGCACCTGGGCTTTGGCGCTGATCCCGTCATTGTTTTTTCCTGACACCACCCGGTCCACGCCAAAACTGATCACCGCCGGTATCAACAGGAGAGTTCCCACTACAGCCCCCATATTCATATTAAACTGCCCGGCTACCTGCTTATAGATATCAGTAGCCAGAACGTTGTAATTTCCTCCCAGCACCTTGGGCGCACCAAAGTCTGTAAAGGCCAGGGTAAAGCATACAAACAGACTGTTGATCAGGGTATAGCGAACCGAAGGAAGGGTAATGTGGGTAAACTTTTTCAGGGAACTGCAGCCCATGCTGTCCGCTGCCTCATACAGCCTGCCGTCTGCATAGTTCAGGGCAATGGAAAACATGAGAAAGGCCTGAGGGAAGGTATAGATGATCTCTGACAGAATGATCCCTGTCCTTCCGTAAAGGCCGATGTCCCAGCCCAGCCCGGTAATGATTCCCTGGTTTCCGAAAAGGTAGACCAGACTCAGTCCGTGTACCACTGTGGGGAGGAACAGCGGGATCATGGCCACATACCGGAAAAAAGTTTTTCCCTTTATCCCTGTTCTGGTCAGACCGTAAGCGTAAAGGAATCCCAGCAGGGTTCCCATCACAGCGGCGGCCAGAGACACCACCATGGTATTTTTAACAGATACGGACAGGGCCGGAGTAGAAAAGTATTTCATATAATTTTCCAGCCCTGCAAACTCTCCGGAAGCTGTGAGAAAAGCCTTGGAAAACAATGCAAACAGGGGACAGATCAGAATGACCACAAAGGCCAGGGTCATACAAAACATCAGGATATTTCCCGGGTTTCGATACAGTTTCCAATCTCTTATTCTCTTCATGCCGTATTCCTTTCTGCTCCTTTCTGACCCGGATACCGGATGATTCCGGACTGGGGAATATGGAAAAATACCTCTTCTTTTTCCTTCAGACAGAGGGTTTCCTCCAGGTGGGAATCCATATCCGCACAGACGGTTTCCCCGCTCTCTTCCAATCTTCCATAAATCCGGGTAAGGGCTCCCCGAAACTCAATTTCCTCCACAGTTCCTTTTAAATATGCCGGATCTCCCGCTTTGGCAGTCCTGGTAATCCCGATCAGTTCCGGACGGACGCCCCAGGCTGTTCTGTCCTGCTGATACAGATTCATGGTGCCGATAAAGTTGGCGGTAAAGGCCGTCTTTGGAGCATTGTAGATCTCTTTCGGCGTACCGATCTGTTCCACTATTGCGTTATTCATGACCACGATCTTATCCGCCATCGTCAGGGCTTCTTCCTGGTCATGGGTGACCAGGATAGTGGTAATCCCCAGCTTTTTCTGGATCCTGCGTATCTCGGCCCGAAGTTTTACCCGGACCTTGGCATCCAGGGCAGACAGGGGCTCATCCAGAAGGAGAAAGGCCGGTTTCAGAGAGATGGCTCTGGCCAGGGCGATCCTCTGCTGCTGTCCTCCGGAAAGCTGAGAGGGATATTTTTTCCGATGGTCATAAAGATCCACCATTTCCAGTACCTCCCTGGCCCGTTCTTTCCGCTCCTCTTTTGACAGATGCTTCTGCTGGTTCAATCCAAACATCAGATTCTGCTCCACGGTCATATGAGGAAACAGGGCGTAAGACTGAAAGACAATGCCGAAGTTTCTTTTGGAAGGAGGCAGTTGGGTACAGTCCTTTCCATCAATAAATACCTGTCCCATATCGGGAGTCTCCAGCCCTGCAATAATCCGCAGAAGGGTGGTCTTTCCGCAGCCCGAGGGTCCCAGGATACTGACCAGCTCCCCTTTTTCTATGTCCACGTTTACATTATTCAGAGCAGTCTGTGTATCGAATTTTTTCACGATATTTTTCACAGATAAAAATGCCATCTTTCAATCCCCTTCCTATGATTCTGCTTCCGATTTGCTGTCGTATTTCTCCATCCACTCATTTAAGATATTCTCGCGATTCTCTGCAGCCCAGGAAAAGTCATTATCAATCAGCTGGTCCAGAGGGTTGCTGTCATATCCTTCATAGGTGCCTGTATTCTCTACGGTGACAATGGGGTAATTCACCCGGTACAGGTCCATAGCCTCGTCAGAAATAGCCCAGTCCAGGAAAGTATAAGCTGCCGGATTAATCTCCTCTTTTTTCATCAGGGCATTGGCCTCCAGGTCCCATCCGGAGCCTTCCTCAGGAAAGATCACTTCCACCGGAGCGCCTTTGTCTCTCTGGCTGCTTCCTCCCCCAGAACAGCCTGCAAAAGCAGCTGCCGTCAAAGCTCCGATCAGGGCAATACAGATTTTTTTCTTCATAACACACTCTCCTTTTCATCTTTTACTTTTCATGTTTCATTCTTCAGATTTCTGATCCGGCAGTTTCCTTTCCAGAATTTTCTCCGGAAGTTCCCGCCTTGTTCCTTGCACCTTGGATTATAGGTGTCTGCTGTAAAAACAAAAATCACAGGGAAGTTAAGATTCCTCAAAGAATCCTCTTCTCTGTGATTTTCGTCTTGTAGTTTTTCTACCCGTCTTTTAAAACCGGCTGTCTCTTTCATAGACCAGATCCTGTATGTTTTTCCAGCTGTTATTCAGCTTCTCTGCATAATAGTCGTAATTCTTCAGGAAAACCCCCAGATACAGCATATCCACCAGGGAGATCTGGGCGCTTCTGGAAAAAATAGCATTGCCGTACATATACTGGGTATTTTCTGTGCATAAAATAATATCTGCATACTTGTTGATCAGGGCCTGCTGATAATTGGTGATAGCTATGGTCATGGCCCCCGATTCTTTTGCGCAGCGCAGAGCATCCACTGTATGCCGGGACTGGCCGGTATGGGAAATCCCTATGGCCACGTCCC
>DWUX01000035.1 GCA_019120545.1 Candidatus Blautia stercoripullorum
TCGAGAGGGAGATGGAGAGATGAGAATGAGCTATATTTTATAAAAGAAGGATTATAAAGAGAAGCTGATGAAAACAAGAGAAGAGGCGGTACGGTATGGGCTGAGCTTTCCTGAGGTTTACAGAGACGAGCCTTTTCACGATCCCAACTGGACTGTGATCCGGAAAAAGAAAAGCAGGAAGGTGTTTCTCTGGATATTTGAAAGAGAGGGATACATCTGGCTGAATGTAAAGGCAGATCCGGAATGGAGAGATTTCTGGAGAGAAGTGTATCCCTCTGTGATCCCTGCCTATCATCTGAATAAAAAACATTGGAATTCTATTATTCTGGACGGCAGTGTGCCAGAGGAGAAGATACAGCAGATGATCGGGGAAAGTTATGATCTGGTAGAGGGATAATGTGGAAAGAAAAAATACTGGTTGCATTGCCATATTTTTTCCGTTATAATAGCTTTCGGTTATATTTTTAAGTAACCTGAATTTTGAACAGGAGGGCGCACAAATGGGCTGGAAAACACCATTTTTAATGATTAAAAAAGGCAACTTTTTTGATGTTCAGGCTATAAGTGCGCCCATTTTTAGAGATTGATCTTATCTGTGGCAGAGTCCCGGAAAGGCAGGAAACTGCCTTTTCACAGGACAAAAATCTGCTGTCTGTAATTCTGAAAATGGGCATTATCTATGAACATGAGAATGAGAGGATAATGCTATGAACATCAAGAAACAAATTTCCAGATTATATCTTTATGAAGTAATAAGCGGTCTTCAGATCGTAGATACGGTATGGGTCTTTTTCCTTTTGCAGAGAGGCTTTTCTCTTGCCCAGGTAGGGATCGCAGAAGGGGTTTTCCACATAGTGAGTATGTGCTTTGAGATCCCCAGCGGTATGGTATCGGATACCATAGGCAGAAGGCGGACCCTTATGCTGGCAGGTATGGTATCGGCTTTCGGGGCGCTTTTTATGATCATTTCAGACCATTTTTTCATGATCCTTCTGGCTATGGGGATCAATGCAGTGAGCTACAACCTGGTTTCCGGTACCAGAGAGGCTCTGACCTATGACAGCCTTCTGTGTGCGGGGCAGGAAGAACTTTATCTGAAGGTGGCCTCCCGGCAGGATTTTTTCTATGAAGGACTTTTTGCCTTTACCAGTCTGATGAGTGTGGTTACTGTAAGCCTGGGATACCAAAAAGCTTACCTTCTGGCAGTGCTCCAGGGGATTCTGTGTACCATTTGCGCTTCCCTTTTGAAAGAAGCTGTTGTAGAAGGGAGAGAAGATAAGAAAAAGTTATCGGTTAAAGCTATGGCAGGAGAGGTTGGAAAACACTTTCTGGATACAGCTGCTTTTCTGAAAAAGACTCCGGAAGTTGCCTGGCGGATGGCCTATTCCGGCCTGGTATCTGCGGCTGTCTATGTGATCTATATGCTTCTCCAGGATCATCTGGTGGCAGTGGGACTGGAGCCGGGATTTCTGGGGATACCGCTGCTGCTGATCTCCCTGTGCACCATGGCGGGAGCCGTTTTAGCAGAAAAAAGCAAAAAGGTTTCCATGAGGGTCCTTTATCTGGCAGGAGGTATTGCCGTAGGGATCTTCCTGACTTTAAGCGGCGCAGATTTTCTGGCAGTTTCTGTTTTAGGAGCAGGGGCTGCCCACTGTATCAGCGAGATGATCATGCTGCGGACAGAAACGGAAAATCAGAAGTTCTTTTCCAGTGAATCCCGTGCTACAATGGTATCAGCAGGCAGTATGGCCTACAGTATTTTTATGACAGTGCTGAGCCCGGGAGGCGGAGCGCTGGCGGAGATGTTCTCTGTGTCAGGGGCTTTTGCTTTGCTGGGACTGCTGACAGCCGCTGCCGGTGTGATTATGTTTTGCAGAATGAGGTATAAAAATGAGAAGTGAAAAGGAAATGTTTGATCTGCTGATCTCTACAGCCAGAGAAGATGAAAATATATTGGCTGCATATCTGGAGGGCTCCCGGACAGTTCCGGGAGTGCCCAAAGATATTTTCCAGGACTATGACCTGGTTTATGTGGTGAAGGAAACCGGGCCTTTTATCGAAGACCGGAAATGGATCGACCGATTCGGGGAACGGCTCTATATGCAGTATCCGGAGGAAGGGTTCTGGGATAATGGAAACCATGAAAACTGCTATGGCTGGCTGATGCAGTTCGCAGACGGAAACCGTCTGGACCTTCATGTATGTACCCTTTCCTATGTGAAAGAACAACTGAAAAAGGGGGAGCCCTACCAGATACTTTTCGACAAGACCGGGTACCTTCCCATGCCAAAACAGGTATCGGATCAGGTTTATTGGGTGAAAAAACCTTCCCAGGAAGAGTTTCTGGCAGTTTGTAATGAATTCTGGTGGTGTTTGAACAACGTGGCAAAAGGCCTGTGGCGGGAGGAGCTTCCCTATGTGATGGAACAGCTCAATATGATCATACGGCCCATGCTGTTTAAGGTCCTTTCCTGGAAAGCCGGGAAGGATCATGACTTCTCTGTCAGTGTGGGAAAAAGTGGAAAATATCTGGAAAGATACCTGCCCAAAGAGCTTTATGAAAGCTATTTAAGAACCTATCCGGCAGGAGAAAAAGAGGCCATCTGGAAGAGTGTTTTGGAAATGTGCGATCTTTTTGAAACCGTGGCCCGGGAAGTAAGCAAGGCTCTGGGTTTTTCCTATAATGAAGAAGAAGGGCGAAACTCCAGAGCCTGGCTGGAACATGTTTATAAACTTCCCAAGGATGCAAAAGAAATCTGCTGATCATATGGCTTTGCAGACGTCGATCCATTCTTTAAAATTGGTATATTCCTCCAGCTGGGAACAGGTCAGCTCAATAGCGGAGTTGCTGCTGCCGGCAGCAGGGAAAATTGTCTCAAACCGTTTTAAAGACTGATCCAGATAGACTTCTGTATGAGAAGGATTGGCAAAGGGGCAGACGCCTCCTACGGCATGTCCGGTGAGAGGCTCTACATCCTCTTTTGCCAGCATCTTTGCTTTCATACCAAAGAAATGCTTGAACTTACTGTTGTCGATCTTCATATCTCCGGCAGTGACGATCAGGATGGCATGCTCCTTTTCCTTACTGTAAAAAGACAGGGTTTTGGCAATCCGGGCAGGATCTGTGCCTACTGCCTGAGCGGCCAGCTCTACGGTGGCGCTGGACTGAGAAAATTCTTTAATGTCCTCCTCCTTTCCAAAGGATTTAAAATATTGTTTTACAGATTCTAATGACATGGTGATGAAAGTTCCTTTCTGATTTTCTGATGTGTTCTTTGATGGAAAATGCTTAAAAACAGTGTCAGGATTTATTTTCTGTTGGCTGTTGTGAGGTCTCTGACTGAGAAAAATTCTTATATTGAGAAAGCTGTGCTTCCAACTCTTTGATCCGTTGAGTTAAAGAAAGACAGGTTTCTTTATATTCCATATTTTCTTTTTTATAAGCCTCTACCTGTTCTTCAAGCTCATCAATCATATATTGGACGGTATTTTTGTCTAATTCATAAAGCTCTTTAGAAAACATACGCATTACCTCTTCGATATTTTGACAGATATCATAAATTTCTTGATATATTTCTTTGAAAAATGGAAATTGCTCTAAAAGCTGGATGATTCTTTCCGGCTGGTCGCAGCTTAGGAAAGTCAGCCAGGCTTCCAGCTCTGTTTCTATAGGTTTATTTTGTATAGTTTTTTGGAAGATGTCAAGAGCGATTAAGATATTTTCCTGCAGCTGTTCCAGTTGGAGAGTAGTATCGAATTGCTGTTTGGAATGATGAATATAGTTTTCACAAGCCAGATGAAATTCTCTAGGGCTTTTCTCATATATTACAATAGTATAAACCTTTTGTATGTCACGATATGTAAATTTTTTCTTGCGTTTATCTTTTACTCTTTTATATTGGCGGAGCAGGAGATCGGCAGAATAGCATGCTAAACGCTGTCCTGGGAAAGCATATCCAATTTTCTGTACTTCGAGATTTGCCAAAGGTCCGTCTTCAAGTTCCACTACAATATCTGTGATCAATAAGGCGCTTTCGTCCGACAACCGAGTAGTATCATTCGGGAGGATTTCCTTGATTTTTACTTTTTGACCTAAGAGTTGACTGAGAAAATGTTCTACACGTTCTCTATGTGTTTCTGGATTGAACAATTCTTTGAAAATACTGTCATATAAGATCTTTATGCCTTTTACTCCAGTACAAAATGCAAGAAATTCCTCCTGAAACTCGCTCGGCCAAGAGGAAAAAGTTTTTGATAGTTCTTGGTTGCTATAAATGTATTTTAAAATTTTTTCTTTTATCTGGATAGTTGGGAAAAATTCATTTAAAAGACTTTTGGACATAAAACTCCTTTCGGCTTTTACCTTGAAAGATGGGATTGATAAAAAGATATGAATAAGATTTTCAGAAGCCACTTTATTAGATGTGCTAAAGGATAAAACTTCTATATTTACATTAACAGAATTTCTCGGATAATACAAGTAAATCTTTACACAGCCTTTTTTCATGTTAAAATGTAGCCATACAGAAACTGGTTGCGAATAGAGGACGGGGGTGTTTTATGCTGTATGTGATTTGGGGTATTTTGGTGATCCCTGTGATCGTCGCAGGGATAACTCTCCATTTTAAGATTAAGGAATGGGGAAAACAGAAGTGGAATATACTTCCAAAATGTCTTTCTACCTGGATGATTGTATGTACCGGCTTCCTCGGGATCTGGGCAAGAGGGGACAGCCAGGGACTGGATAAAAAGTGGATCCTGGCGGCATTGCTTCTGTTCCTGCTGGCAGACGGACTTCTGGAGGTACAGTTTTTTCTAGGGATGGGAGTTTTTGGAGCGGGACATCTGATATTAATCGGCTGGTTTCTTACAAGAGGAGCCTATACTCCTGTAAGTTTTTTCTGGTGGCTGCTTTTTATGGGAATTTCCCTGTATATCTTTCGCAGGGAGTTAGAAGGGGGAAAAGAAAATCCTTGGCTGTATGCCATGATTCTGTACCCGGCTGTGCTTATGGGAATGACGGCAGTGGCGGTTATGCTTCCTTCAAAGCTGGGACCGGATTATCTGAGAGCAGCAGTGGGAGCAGTGCTGTTTGCTGTTTCGGATTTAATGGTGGGAAAGGGCTTTTTTAATAAGCTGTCAAGGCCTATGAGCGTGCTGGCGCTGAGCCTCTATTATGCAGGAATATTTTGTATATCGCTGATCACATGGATATAGGGAGGAAGATTATGGAAGAACAAAAGATTTACGGAGAAATATATGAAAGCCCTGTGGGAGCTCTGACAATTCTGGCTGAAAAAAAAGGAATCCGAGCAATAAAATTCGGTGAAGACGAGGAAGTAAAATCCACAGGAAAGGCTAATGAGATGACCAGATGGGCGGTGAAAGAACTGGAAGAATATTTCCAGGGGAAGAGAAAAGAATTTACCGTACCCTGTGGGCCGGAAGGAACAGATTTCCAGAAAAGAGTATGGGAGGCGCTCACCCGGATCCCTTATGGAGAAACCCGGACCTACAAGGAGATTGCTGTAGAGATAGGAAATCCCGGAGCAAGCAGGGCAGTGGGAATGGCGAATAATAAAAATCCTGTTCCTATCATCATTCCCTGCCACAGAGTGATCGGTTCTGACGGGAAGCTGACAGGATATGCCGGGGGATTGGAAGTGAAAGAGTTCCTTCTGAATCTGGAAAGGGAAAACCGTGATGAAAATTGAGAGAATAGAGCAGAAAGAGGAATTTTGGAGAAAGGTAATAGATTATGCAGAGCACTGCTCCTGGCAGGGCGGGAAATATCTGGCAGAAGACATGGAGAAAAATTTCTCTGACTGGGAGTGTGTGTTCGCAGCAGTAGAAAAGGGGAAAATCGCAGGGTACTGTGCGGTTTTAAAAAGAGACTGTATCAATGATGTACCTTATACGCCATATATCGGCTATGTATTTGTAGAAGAAGACTTCCGGGGAAAAAGGCTGAGCCAGGAACTGCTTCAAAATGCGGAAAGTTATCTGAAAGAACAAGGCTTTCCGGCGGTCTATATTGTCAGCCATTTTGATGGTTTCTATGAAAAGTATGGGTATGAACATATTGATACAAAGCCGGCTTACTGGGGAGAGATGCAGAAGATCTACAGACATGGCCTTACATAGAGAATATTTTCAGTCTATAAAAAAATTGAATACCTCTGAATTAGCACATATGGGGAAAGAGAGCGGAAAAAAGAGACTGCCTGTTTAACGATAACAGACAGAAAGATTTCCGTTCTTTTTTATTTTTTTGAAGTAAACAGTATATAACACTTGACAACAGTTAATCACTGTTATATACTGTTTACAACGAAGGAGGAACAGTATATGAAGATAATCATAAACAATTCTCTGATGATCCCGATCTACGAGCAGATCGTGGATCAGATCAAGACCCTTATCCGGAAAGGGGAGTTAAAGGAGAATGATAATCTGCCTTCTGTTCGCGCTCTGGCCAGAGAGCTGAAGATCAGCGCCCTGACCGTGAAAAAAGCCTATGACGATCTGGAGGCCGAAGGTTTTACCGTTACGGTTCACGGCAAAGGGACCTATGTGGCGGCCACCAATACAGAACGGCTTTTGGAGGAGCAGAAAAAGGAGGTAGAGGCAGATCTGGAAAAAGCCATCCAGAAGGCCAGACGCTGCGGGATCAGCGATAAGGATTTAAAAGACATATTTGAGTTATTGTTGGAGGGGTGATTATGTTAAAAATTGATCATTTAAGAAAGAACTATGGAAGTTTTGCTCTGGATTGTTCCCTGGAGGTACAGCCAGGCTGTATCACAGGTCTCATCGGACAGAACGGGGCAGGAAAAAGCACCACTTTTAAGGCAGTCCTGGGGCTGATCTCCACAGATGGCGGCAATATCCGGATTTTTGGAAAAGATCTGAAGGATTTTTCAGCAGAAGACAAACAGAAATTGGGAGTTGTCCTTTCTGACTCCGGGTTCAGCGGGTATCTGACTATTGAAGATATCATTCCTGTTATGGAAAGCCTCTATCCTGGGTTTGACAAAGCCTTTTTCAAAGAACAGGTAAAGCGGTTTCAGCTTCCCAAAAAGAAACGTCTGAAAGATTTTTCTACAGGAATGAAGGCAAAGCTGAAAGTACTGGTGGCGATTTCCCATAATGCAAAACTGCTGATCCTGGACGAGCCTACTGCCGGTCTGGACGTGGTAGCCAGGGATGAACTCCTGGAAATGCTCCGGGAATTTATGGAGAGAGACGAGGAGCGGTCTATCCTTATAAGCTCACACATTTCCAGTGATCTGGAAACCTTGTGTGATGACCTTTATATGATCCATGAGGGAAAGATTATCCTTCATGAAGATACAGATGTACTTCTCAGCGATTATGGACTTTTGAAAGTAGACAGAGACCAGTATGCAGGGCTGGATAAGGGATATATCCTCAGGAGAAAAGAAGAGAGCTATGGATATAGCTGCCTGACAGACCAGAAACAATATTACCTGGAAAATTACCCGGGTATCGCCATTGAAAAAGGAAATATCGATGAAGTGATAACTATGATGATAAGGGGTGAAAGATTATGAAAGGATTATTGATAAAAGATTTTCGGTTAATGAAGGTACAGAAAAACTTTTTCGCTTTGATCATGGTCATTGGGATTGGAATGGCGCTGTTTTCAAATAATACATCCTATACTATCGGATTTGTATCCTTTATATTTTCTTTGTTTTCGGTAAGTACGATCAGCTATGATGAACTGGACAATGGAAACGCCTTTTTGTTTTCTCTTCCCATCGCCAGAAAGACCTATGCTGTTGAAAAATATTGCTTTGGACTGATCATGGGCCTGGGAGCCTGGCTGGCAGTATCCGTTCTGGCAACAGCTGCCGGAGCCGCAAGAGGCCAGGGGCCTGTTTGGGAATTAGCCATAACTGCTTTTATTGTTCTGCCCCTTGTATTATTTATGCTGGCAGTAATGGTACCTGTAATGTTGAAATTTGGCGCTGAAAAAGGAAGGATTGCTGTGGTCATTTGTTTTGCTGTGGTCTATTTAACCATAGCCCTGCTTGCACAAAGCGCAGAGCAGTGGGGGAAAGACTTTTTGCCTCTTCTGGATTCCCTTCCTGAGATAGGGATCGGAACTTTTCTGGTGATCCTGGTTGCCGTCACTGTTTTAATCTTACTTTTGTCTGTAAGGATCAGTATCGGAATTATAAAGAAGAAAGAATTTTAAGGGGGAAATCAGATATGAAAAATTCAGGAAGATGTCCCAAGTGCGGTTCCATTGATATTGTCCGTGTTCCGGATAATCCCCGCCGTTATACCAGCGGAAACAATATTTATACCACTTCCATAACTTTAATCGGGAAGATCCCGGTTATCCGCTATGTCTGCTGCCGCTGCGGCTATGTAGAGAACTGGGTGGAGAAGGCAGGGGAACTGGATACTATTAAAAGGAGTTTTGGATAAAACTGAAAATCAGCGTTTTAAAGCAAGAACTATTTAGAAATTTTTCTAAATAGTTCTTGCTTTTTGAAGAAAACTATGATAGATTCTATTTAGAAATATTTCTAAATAAAATCTGAAAGGGGAGGATTTATTGGGATTTGCAGAAACTTTTAAGGCTCTGTCCGATCCAGTGAGGAGGCAGATCCTGGTACTGCTGAAAGACGGCAAAAAATCGGCAGGAGAGATTGCCAAGGAATTTGATATGACACAGGCCACAGTATCGTATCATCTGTCCCAGCTGAAAAAGGCAAATTTGATTCTGGAATCAAAATATAAGAACTTTATTTTTTATGAAATCAATGTATCTGTTTTTGAAGAAGTGATGTTGTGGCTGTCACAGTTTGGAGGGAAAAAAAATGAATAGTTCAAAAAAGTTTTTTCTGCTGACAACAGTAATTTGTCTGCTGCCAATGCTCTTTGGAATCGCGGTTTGTGGAAAGGTACCTGCTGAGATTCCTATGAAATGGTATTCTGACGGCAGTGTCGGACAGTATATGCCTAAGGAAGTGACGATATTTGGATTGCCGCTGTTCCTGGCAGTGATCAATGGGGTAGTGCATTTCGCTATTAATACAGATCCGAAAAAAGCTAATATTGGTTCCAGCCTGAAAATGATCGGAAAATGGATCTGTCCTCTGGCATCTTTGATCGCAGTTCCCTGCGCCTTGCTGTACGGAATGGGATACCGGGTACCTATGGAGCGGGTGATCCCGATTGTGATAGGAATTGCTTTTGTGGCAGCAGGAAATTATTTTCCAAAAAGCAGACGGAACTATACAGTAGGGATCAAAATTCCCTGGACTTTAAACAGCGATGAAAACTGGAAGAAAACTCATCATCTGGCGGCCTATATGTGGATGATCAGCGGAGTTTTGATCATACTGATGGCCATTCTCCCCGGAGGCTTTTTATATGTGGGACTGCCGGCGGCGATTCTTCTGATGGCTTTTGTGCCAATAGTATATTCTTATTTACTTTATAGAAAAGGGATATAGGCAGGGAAAAGAAGTTTTAGTGAGCGTTGAGAAAACAAAAAGTTTGTTTCTCAACGCTCTTTTTATGGAGTAAAGTCGAAATTATCGGATATTAGTTTTCATAGCAAAGAACTTTGAAAAAGATATGTTTTTCTCGTTTTATATGAACTATGCTTATACAAATGAACAATATTTTTCTATATCAGCAAGTTTATTCTCCGACTGATAACACATAGCTCTATGTGAGAAAGCAGGTGAAAGAATTATGAAGGCTATAGAAGTCCATGATCTGAAAAAGAATTACAAAATTGCCAAAAAAGAGGCAGGGATCGCGGGAAGCCTGAAGCATTTAGTAAACCCTAGGTATGAAGAACTGCCGGCGGTAAAAGGGATTAACTTTCAGATTTCCCAGGGAGAGAGTGTGGCCTTTCTGGGAGCTAATGGGGCAGGAAAATCTACAACTATCAAAATGCTTACAGGAATTATGCATCCCAGTGGAGGAACCATAAAAATTATGGGGAAGGATCCTTTTTCTGATCGAATCGAAAATGCAAAGAAAATAGGTGTGGTTTTTGGACAAAAGACTCAGCTTTGGTGGGATATTCCGGTTGAAGAGACCTTTCGACTGCTGAAAAAGATATATGAAATACCAGAAGAACAGTATATAAAGAATATGGAAAAATTCAGCAATATTTTGGGGCTGCGGGAATTTATGAATCAGCCTGCCCGGAAACTTTCCCTTGGACAAAGGGTGAGAGCAGATCTGGCTGCCGCCCTTCTGCATGATCCTCCTATTCTGTTTTTAGATGAACCTACTATTGGAATTGATGTGGCTGTAAAGCAGAAAATTTATGTTTTCCTGAAAGAAATCAACAGAGAAAGAAAAACGACGATTTTGCTTACCAGTCATGATATGAAGGATTTGGAGTCGTTATGCGATAGATTGATCATTTTAGAGAAAGGCGAAATTCTGTTTGATAATAAAATGAACCGGCTTTTTGAGATCTATGGAGAAAGTCTGTCGCTGGAAGAAATTATAATTGAGCTGTTTGAACATAGGAGGGTGTCGTGAAAAAATATCTGGCTTATTTGAGATGTGGATTTTTAGAAGGCTGTGCCTATCGGCAGTATTTTATAACTGGTATGCTGGCAAATTTTATACAGGCGGTGGTTCTGTTTTTCGTATGGAAAAGTATTTTTAACTATCAGGAAGTGATCAATGGTTATACGTGGGAAATCATGAAACAATATGTTTTTGTGTCTTTTCTCTGCAACAGTATTTTTTCAATGGGATTTGAAATGGATGCGGCTGAGAGAATCATCAAAGGAGATATTATCCTGGATTTGCTGAAGCCGGTATCTTACAGGGCTATGCTTTTTTTCAGAATGCTGGGAACAGCGGGGATGGAATTTGCGGCTACTTTTGTGCTGGTAGGAGGAATTTACTTATTTATTAATGGCATACAATATCTGGACTTTTTCCGGACAGTGTTGTTTTTTATTGCATTGCTGATGGGAATGGGAGTGAAGTTCTGCATCCAGTATTTATTTTCTCTGATGTGTTTTTACACAGATAATGCCTATGGAGTATCTAAGGCCAGAGAGACTCTTACGAACTTTTTTTCAGGGGCACTGGTTCCTCTGGCAATGTTTCCAGGAATACTGAGAGAAGCAGTAAATTTTCTTCCGTTCCGCGGAATTGTGTACACACCATGTTGTATTTTTATCGGTTTCTTTTCAATTAGGGAAAGCATTTTCAATATTCTTTTGCAGCTTGTCTGGATTGCAGTACTGGGAGGATTGGGCACTTTACTAGGGAAAAAAGCTTTCTCTGTTATATCTATGTATGGAGGATGACTCAGATGGAAATAAAAGCAGAAAGGCGGGTGCATAAAAATGAAAACATTAGGGAAAAACATAGATTTATATCTGGCGTTTCAAAAACAAAACATAAAAACTTTATTGCAGTATCGGGGAGATTTCCTGATGATGGTAGTTTTCACTCTTTTTTCTCAGGGATGCAGTCTGGGACTGATCTATATAATTTATAGTAATATCCCTCAGGTAGGAGGATGGACAATGTGGGAGATTTATCTGCTTTATGGATTTCTTCTTTTTTCAGAAGGATTTATAAATTTTTTCTTTCAAGGCGCTTGGAAAATTACCAATATGATCTATATGTCAGATTTGGATCGCTTTTTAACAAGGCCAATATCTGTGGGACTTCAACTTCTGACAGCAAAAATTGATTTTGATGGTTTGAATAAAATGGTGATTGCAGCTGCACTGCTAGGAATTGGAATCAGTAAATGTGAAATTCACTGGACGGTTTTTAAAGGAATTTTCTTTTTGGCATTTCTTGCTGAAGCTTGTGTGATACGGCTGTGTATGATCTGGATCGCAAGCTGTATGTCCTTCTGGATGAAAAGCAAAAGCAATAGCCTGAATTATTTTGTGATTTCTCTGGGAGAAATGGCAAAATATCCTCTTGCTATTTATCCGCCGATTTTTCAGGGAATTTTCGGATATTTGATACCCTATGCCTTTGTCAGTTATTATCCGGTAGGATATATTCTGGAAAAGGAAGGGATGACAGCCGGAGCGGCTTGCACACCTTTGGTTTGTCTCTGTATGGTGGCTGCAGCTTATCTGGTTTTGAAGCTTGGTCTAAGAAGATATGAAAGCACCAGTTATTAATGAAACTCTCCCAGTCGGGGCAGCCTGGAGTCGCTAAACTCATAAGCTGCCTTTTCCTCCAGAGCGATAAGCCTTTCGATACTCCCTGGGGGATAAGCCATAATAAGATTTGAATTTAGCTGAAAATTGGAGAGGGTTGGGATATCCTACTGATTCGCTGATCACAGATACAGGATGTTCTGTTAATGACAGAAGCATAGATGCCTGAGACATACGCAGAGAACACAGATATTCCTTTGGGGTCTGCCTGTATTCCTTTTTAAAAACAGCGGATAGGTAATTAGGATGGAGATGCAGAGACTCTGCAATTTCTCGTATTTTTACAGGCATTTGATAATTTTCATCCATAAATGTTTTTGCCAGGAGAGCAGGGGAAATTTTTTCTTCATTTATTGAATTTTCATCAGATTGAGTCTGAATCAGTACGGAGAAAAAGTCTAGCATTCTGCTGTTAGCTGCAAGAGATTCAGATAATTTATGGATGGACACGAATTGTTCTCCTGTAAAATCGGACTCCTGGTACTTTTTGATTCGGGATAAGCGTTGATCCGTAACTGACATGATGGTAAGCAGATATTTTTCAATCTCCGGAAGAGGGAGAGATAAATCCAGGATAGTGCTGTCCTTAAATAAATATCTCAGAAAAGGATTCTGGGAATTTGCGTAAAATCCAATCCAGCCATACCTCCAGGGATTGACTGAAGAAGCATGATATTTAGCAGGACTTCCTGCAGGAATGTAGAAGGCCTGTCCAGCTTTAATATGGCTTATTTTTTTATCCTGCTCCAGATAACCTTCTCCTTCTAATACGAAGTGAATCAGATGATATGGTTTCATGGGAAAGCCATATTCATATCCTGCCTCACATTCCTGCATTCCACAGTGATTCAAGTGAAAAGACAAATTGTTTAGATTGATCCTGTCTAAAAAAATATCTCTGTTTCCAATCACTTATATTCCCTCCTCCGCAGTTTGGAGATTACTCCACCTGCTCAATCCCTGAAATATCCGGTTCGATCATCAGGGAGTAGTTGGTGTAGTAGACTACAAATCCCGGCTTGGCGCCGTTTGGTTTTTTTACATGTTTTTTCTGGATATAATCGATCTCTACCTTGGGCGCGGTCCTGCCGCTGGAATAATAGGCGGCCAGCCGTCCGGCTTCCTCAAAGGTCCGGTCAGGGAGCTCTTCGTTGTTGCTTTTTACGATGACATGGGATCCGGCCATTTTCTTGGCGTGGAACCACCAGTCATTTCCTGTGGCAAATTTAAAGGTCAGTTCGTCATTCTGATAATTGTTTTTTCCCACATAGATATGGTAGCCGTCGCTGGAAATATAGTGCAGTGGCTTGGACTTTGCCATAGCCTTTTTCCTCTTTCCGGAGTAGTGCTTTTTAATGTAGCCGTATTCTGTCAGCTCATCTTTGATCTGGGACAGGTCGTTTTCCTGGAGGGCGATATCCAGAGCCGTGCCGATAGATTCTAGGTGCTGGATCTCTTCCTGGGTATCCTTTAACTGTTCCTCCAGAGCCTGGGCGGTACGTTTCAGTTTATTATACCGGTCAAAGTATTTCTTGGCGTTTTCCTGAGGACTCATGGTAGGATCCAGAGGAATGGTGATCTCCTCGTTGGTATAATAGTTCAGGGCCTTAAAGGATTTGCAGCCTTCTTCCAGATTATAGCCGTAGGTATTGATCAGCTCGCCGTAGACTTTGTATTTGTTCATTTTTTGAGTATCTTTCATCTGTTTGGACTGAAGATCCAGCTTTTTACGATTTCTTTCTAAGGCGGTCTGGACGATCCGGCGCAGATCCGAGGATTTCTGACGGATCCGGGTGATCTGATCCTTCTGAGCGTAATACTGTTCCAGCACCTGAGACATAGAAGAGAATTTCTTCACAGGAGCGTTTCCGTATTTCGTCAGAGGAAGAGCGGCATATTCTACAGGCTCTTCCTTTTCATTGTAGACAATATTGGGCTGGAAATTTCCTTCTTTTACATCTTCCATGACTCTTGCAAAGGTATGGAAAAGATGTTCCTTGGCCGGGCCGTCCAGAGACTTGGCCGGCTGGCTGCCGTCTAAAGAAGCACGGAAGCAGATTTCCTCGGCAATACAGGGACTGATCCCTGTAAGGGAAGTATAGAGAGCCTTGGCCAAGGTAGTGGGTTTTTCGCACACGAAGGAGAAAAACTCCTCTTCGGTGATTGTGAGAGGATTATATTTTTCCTGAGTCTTGGGAAGAAAGTAGTCTCTCCCGGGAAGCACCTCCCGGACAGAGCTTACATTGCCAGAGATATGTTTAATACTGTCCAGGATCATGCGTTCTTCGTTTAAGAAGATAATATTGCTGTGTTTGCCCATGATCTCTACCACCAGAGTCTTATAGCAGAGATCTCCCAGTTCGTTCAGATGCTCAATCCGGAATTCAATGGCACGCTCCATGTCCGGCTGAGTTACTGAGAGAATCTTGCCGCTTCCGATATGCTTCCGCAGAAGCATGCAAAAGTTAGGGGCGGTAAGGGGACTGATTTTATTTTTATCTGTAAAATAGATCAGAGGGAGGGAGGCGCTGGCAGATATCAGCAGACGGTACTGGATCTTGTTGTTCTTTATGGTGATCAGCAGCTCGTCAGCCTCCGGCTGGGCGATTTTGTTGATCTTCCCTCCCACGATGGTATCTTGAAATTCTTTTACCATATTCGCAATGGTGATTCCATCAAATGCCATAGTCTTTGCACTCCTTTTTTTTATCACTTAGGGCTATCGTTCTATTCTATCATAAAAATTCCTGAGAAGCAAAAAAATGTTTGACGGCCAGGAAGGGTTGCCTTATAATGACTATGTATGTTTATGCCCTGAGGCAAATAATGGACACAGAAAAGAGTTTTACATGATTAAAAGTATGACCGGCTTTGGAAGAGCCGAGCTAGTAGACGAAGAAAAAAAGATCACGGTAGAGATGAAATCTGTTAATCACCGTTATCTGGATATTAATATGCGGATGCCTAAAAAGATCAGCTTTTTTGAAGCGGCTATCCGGAATCTGCTGAAGGAGTATATCCAGAGGGGCAAGGTGGATCTGTTCATCACCTATGAGGACTATACACAGAGCAGGGTCTCTGTAAAGTATCATAAAGAGATCGCAGAACAGTATCTTGCCTATTTAAGAGAAATGGGGCAGGAATTCGGACTGGATTCTGAAATTACCGCAGCGGCACTTTCCAAATATCCTGAGGTATTTACCATGGAAGAGCAGGCTCCTGATGAAAAAGAGCTCTGGAGCGGACTGGAACAGGTGCTTCGGAGTGCGGCAGTCCACTTTGTGGAAAGCCGGACAAAGGAGGGTGCACATCTGAAACAGGATATCCTGGAAAAATTAAAAGATATGGAAGAAAAGGTGGAGCAGGTAGAACAGCGTTCCCCGGAGATTTTGAAAGAATACCGGGAAAAACTGGAAGGAAAGGTGAAGGAGCTTCTTGCAGATACCCAGATCGAGGAGAGCAGGATTGCTGCAGAGGTGATACTTTTTGCCGATAAAATCTGCACAGATGAGGAAACTGTCCGTCTGAAAAGCCACATCCGCCGTATGGCTGAAGTGCTTCAGGAAAATGAAGGGATTGGAAGAAAGCTGGACTTTATTGCCCAGGAAATGAACCGGGAAGCCAATACCATCCTTTCCAAGGCAAATGATCTGGAAACTTCTAATCTGGCTATTGACTTAAAGACAGAGATCGAAAAGGTCCGGGAGCAGATCCAGAATATCGAATAAAGGCAGGCATGTCTATGGCAAAATTATTAAATATCGGATTTGGAAATGTAGTAAATATGGATAAGGTAGTGGCAGTGGTCAGTCCGGATGCGGCGCCTATCAAACGGCTGGTGCAGGCGGCTAAAGAATCGGGAAAAGCAGTGGATGCCACTCAGGGGAGAAAGACCAAAGCGGTTCTGATCACAGAGGGAGATATGGTGGTTCTTTCCGCTCTCCAGCCTGAGACCATATCCAAGAGATTTGGCTCGTTTCCGGAAAATGAAATAAGAGGGGAATATGATGGCTGAAAAAGGAATTTTAGTGGTAGTCTCCGGCTTTTCAGGAGCCGGGAAGGGAACTCTGATCAAAAAGCTGATGGAAAAGTATGACAATTATGCCCTTTCCATTTCCGCTACTACCAGAAATCCCAGACCCGGGGAGGAACATGGGAGAGAATATTTTTTCCATACGAAAAAGGAGTTTGAAGAACTGATCCTTCAGGATGCTCTGATTGAATATGCCCAATATGTAGATAACTATTACGGCACACCCAAGGCATATGTAGAGAAGCAGCTGAATGGAGGGAAAGATGTGATCCTGGAGATCGAGATCCAGGGCGCGCTGAAAGTAAAGAAAAAGATGCCGGAGACATTGCTGATTTTTGTGACTCCGCCTTCTGCTGATGAACTGAAACGGCGTCTGGTGGGAAGAGGCACAGAGACTATGGATGTGATCGAATCAAGACTGGCCAGAGCTTCCGAGGAAGCAAAGGGAATGCCGGAATATGATTATATCCTGGTCAATGATCAGCTGGAAGAGTGTGTGGACCATATGCATGGGATTATTCAGAGCCAGCACAATAAGACAGAAAACTGTCAGGATTTTATAGAAAAGATAACTGAGGAAATTGCTGTATTTCAGAAAGGAGAATAAATATGATACATCCATCTTACACAGAACTTATGGAAGCTATTAACGAGGGCTCTGAGCTGGAGGATCAGCCGCTGGTAACCAGCCGTTATTCTGTAGTTCTTGCTACAAGCAAAAGAGCAAGACAGCTGATCGCAGGAAGAGAGCCGCTGGTTCCTGCTGCCGGCAAGAAACCTTTATCTACCGCAGTAGAAGAAATCTACAAGGGAAAGGTTCATATTCTGCCGGAAGAGCCTGAGACAGAAGAGGAAGAAAATTAAAAAGATAACTAATATGTACAGGGACTGCTGACAGCTTCTTGCCGGCGGTCCTTTGTGCTAATTCAAGGAGGTTTCATGAGAAAAGTACTGTTTATTTCTCTGGGCTGTGACAAGAATCTGGCGGACTCAGAAGAGATGCTGGGAATGTTGGTGGAGAATGGATATGAGATCACCAATGATGAAAGTGAGGCAGAGGCTATCGTCATCAATACCTGCGCCTTTATCCATGATGCAAAAGAGGAGAGTGTCAACAGCATTCTGGAAATGGCTCAGTATAAAGAATCTGGAAAATTAAAAGCTCTGCTGGTCACAGGATGTCTGGCTCAGCGTTATCAGAAAGAGATTACGGAGGAGATTCCCGAGGTAGACGCGGTTCTGGGAACCGGAAGCTGGGATGAACTGATCCAGGCTCTGGATAAGGCCTTTGAAGGTGAAAAATATCTGGATTTCCAGAGTATCGACCGGATTCCGCAGGCAGAAGGGAAAAGAGTGATCACTACGGGGGGATATTACGATTATCTGAAGATTGCGGAAGGCTGTGATAAATGCTGTACTTACTGCATTATCCCGAAACTTCGAGGAAAGTATCGGAGCATTCCCATGGAGAAGCTGGTGGCCCAGGCAGAATATTTGGCTTCCCAGGGGGTACGGGAGCTTATAGTAGTGGCTCAGGAGACAACGGTTTATGGACAGGATCTCTATGGAGAAAAATCCCTTCATATCCTGCTTAGAAAGCTTTGCAGGATACCGGGGATCCAGTGGATCCGTATCCTTTATTGTTATCCGGAGGAAATTTATCCGGAACTGATCCAGACTATGAAAGAAGAGAGAAAGATCTGCCATTATCTGGACCTTCCTATCCAGCACTGTAATGACAGGATCTTAAAAAGAATGGGAAGAAGGACTACGAAAGCAGAACTGATCCAGATCGTGGAGACTTTAAGAAAAGAGATCCCGGATATTATCCTCAGGACTACGCTGATCACCGGATTCCCGGGAGAAACCCAGGAAGAGCATGAAGAACTGATGGAGTTTATCGATACCATGGAATTTGACCGTCTGGGAGTTTTTACTTACTCAGCAGAGGAGGATACTCCTGCGGCTAAAATGCCGGATCAGATCGAGGAAGAGGAGAAGCAGCGGCGCCAGGCAGAGCTGATGGAACTTCAGCAGGAGATTTCCATTGATAAGGGAAACGCCAGGATCGGCAGTGAAGTAGAGGTTATGGTAGAAGGAAAAGTAGCTGATGAGAACGCTTATGTAGCCAGAACCTATGGAGACGCGCCGGGAGTGGACGGTTATCTGTTTATCAATACGGACACCCAGCTGATGTCCGGAGATTTTGCCATGGTCCATGTGACCGGGGCCCTGGAATATGATTTGATAGGAGAGTTGAAAGATGAATACACCGAATAAACTGACAAT
>DWUX01000036.1 GCA_019120545.1 Candidatus Blautia stercoripullorum
CCGTTATATCGGAATTTCCAACTGCTTTGCCTACCAGCTTGCCAAGGCAAATGCGCTGGCGGAAAAGGAAGGTTTCCAGAAGTTTGTTTCTATACAGGGGCATTATAACCTGATTTTCCGCGAGGAAGAGAGGGAGATGGCAAAGCTCTGTGCAGAAGACAATATTGCTATGACGCCTTACAGCGCTCTGGCAGGAGGACGTCTTTCCAAACACCCGGGAGAAACTTCCAAGAGACTTGAAGAGGACAGCTATGCAAAACTGAAATATGACGATACTGCCCGTCAGGATCAGGTGATCATTGACCGGGTGGCAGAGCTGGCAGATAAGCGGGGCGTATCTATGACTGAGATTTCTCTGGCCTGGCTTTTGACGAAGGTGACCGCGCCGGTAGTAGGCGCCACTAAACTCCACCATATCCAGGGAGCGGCAAAAGCCGTGGATCTTCAGCTTACGGAGGAAGAGATGAGATATCTGGAAGAGGCTTATGTTCCTCATAAACTGGTAGGAGTCATGGCTCAGAATACACCGGCTGCCGCTAAGCAGACCCATGTTTGGTCTACAGGCAGTCAGAAAATAGAAACAAAGTAAAATAAGGAAAATAAGGAGGATGTCAAGATGGATTACAGAGAAACAGATCCGGAGTTTGCGGAACGGTTTGAACATTTTGCTTTTGAAGAGGTAGTCCGGGAAGAAGGACAGCAGTTAGAGGAAACCACACGCCACATGGCGATCATCGCCACCCTTCTGGGGTGCCAGGGGATTGATGAGTTCAGGACAGAACTGCCTCGGGCACTGGACGGAGGGCTTACTCCTGTTATGGTGAAAGAGGTAGTCTATCAGGCAGTAGATTATCTGGGCATAGGCAGGGTACGTCCTTTCCTGGATGCAGTAAATGAGATTTTGACAGAAAGAGGCGTGAAACTGCCTCTGGAAGGACAGGCTACAACTACTATGGAAGACCGTCTGGAGAAAGGGGCACAGGCCCAGGTGGATATTTTTGGCGAGGGCATGAGAGAAGCCTGGAAAAACGGCCATATTAACCGATGGCTGGCAGACAACTGCTTTGGAGACTATTATACACGTACCGGTCTTACACTGGCTCAGCGAGAGATGATCACTTTCTGCTTTCTGGCAGCTCAGGGAGGATGTGAACCTCAGCTCATTGCCCATGCGGGAGGAAATATGAATCTGGGAAATGACAAAGAGTTCCTTACAAAAGTGGTATCCCAGTGCCTGCCCTACATCGGCTATCCCCGGAGTCTGAACGCAATTACCTGTATTAATAAAGCGGCGGAGGCCAGAGAAAAGGGTTAAAAAGATTTTGCTGTGAAAGATCAGAATATCAGGAATAATAAATTATAGAAGCCGTCAGGGCAGTATCCGGAACAAGGTGAATCCTTGTTCTAGATACTGCCCTTTTCTATTTCATAAAAAGTGAAGAAGAGAGGGAAAAAGAACAAGAAAATGGTATAATCAGATTAATAAAGATGTCTTGTCTGGATCAAAAAGTATAGAAACAAAAGAGAGAAGGTGGATTTATGATCTATGAGGAAGAAAACGATTATATCATGCGTATGATCAAAGAAGCGGCCAGGGTATTATTTTCGCTGATTTTTGGAAAAAAGTATACCCAGGTAGAACTGCCAAAGGAGAACAAGTTTTCTGTTTCAGGAAGCAATCTGGATGATCTTACGGGGTTGGTAGACCAGGGGAAGATCAATGAAGCAGATCGCAGAGTATGCCGGATATGGGGCGATTCTGGGAGAAATGGAGCTGTAAGCGTAGAGGAGTGGGAAAAAGGCTGGGTATTTGTTTCAGAGAAAGGAAACAGATATCCGGCCTTTTGCAGCAGCATGGTGTTCTTTTCATAGGAATATAAAACAGATTGACATTATCGATATTCGATGTTATAGTGAAATCAGAAGAATATCGATATTCGATAAAAGGAGCGATGCTATGGCCAGAGCAAAGTTTCAGACTTTAACGGAACAGATGTTTTATATCCTTCTCTGCCTCAGGCAGGAATGTTGCGGTATGGATATTATGGAGAAGGTCCGCGTGATGACAGAAGGCAGGGTAAATATAGGACCGGGAACCCTTTATAATCTTCTGGACCAGTTTTCCCAGGCAGAAATGATTGTAGAGACAAAAGTGGAGGGAAGAAGAAAAAGTTATATTCTTACAGAGATAGGGAAAGAGGCACTTCGGGCAGAGTATGAGAGGATATGCGGTCAGGCGGCAGACTACCGCCGCTATATGGAGGTGCAGGAAAATGAGAAGGGGGAAGCTTGAACTGGTATGGTCTTATTATTATGACCATACTACAATGGAACGGCACTTTGAAAAAATGGCAGGGAAAGGCTGGGCTCTGGACAGAATGGGGATCTTCTGGCACTATCACAGGATCGAGCCTAAGCCCCTTCACTATGCAGTGGGATATTTTCCGGGAGGCGGGGTCTATGCTCCTCCTACCGGGGAGGAGCTGACCTTTGAAGAATACTGTGAGATGGCAGGCTGGGAGCTGGCGGCAGAACATGGACCTATGAAGATTTTCTGTAATGAAAGGGAAAATCCTGTTCCCCTGGAAACCCAGGCAGATCTTCAGGTAGAAAATATCCGCAGAGGATCAAGAAGATTCAGGATCGCAGATGGAGTCCTGGGAGGGATAGGCTGGCTGATCGTTATTTATTTCATATTGAGTCTTTACTTTGACGGAGTAAGGACCCTTTCCGGCGGAACTGGCCTATTTTTTGTTTTTATAGGATTGCTGCTGGGGATTTACGGACTTGTGGAGTTGATTACTTATCAATGTTGGTACCAAAAGGCAAAGATAAATGCGCAGAGAGACCGGTCGTTTACGCCCACAAAGGGACACCCTGTAATTTCAAAAACAAGTATGCTTTTGGCTATAGTTTCACTGATTTTTTATGCCTTTACAGCAATAGGAGGCAGACTGGCGCTGGCTGTAATGGCTGGATATTTTATTGTTTATTATTTTCAGGATATCATCCGGAATCGTATGAGAGGTAAAGGCGCCAAGGCAGCGGCAAACATAGGAGTAAATTTCGCTATAGCTTTTCTTATATTTTTTGTGATATTTAACGGATATTATTATTTTAATTCTTTTGATGCGGAAGGCTATTATGAGAAAAAAGGGTTTCACTGGGACGGACAGGAATACCCCCTGACTCTTCAACAACTGGCCGGACCGGAGTTTGACGGGAAGGGATATATTGATACCCAGAATATCCAAAGTTCCGTTTTCCTTTCCAGGATGGAGATTGAACAGTTTTATAACGAGACTTTGTCCGGAGCCAAGGGAGATCCGGGATATTACCTGGAATACGTGGTGGCAAAGGTAAAGCTGAATCCTCTTTACGGATTTATCAGATCTTCTATGGAACGGACTTATGGCAGTGGGGAAAACTGGAAGTCCATGGATTCATGGAAAACAGGAGAGAAGGGAGTGCTTCAGATCCGGCAGACAGAATTTAGCAGAAAAGGGCAGAAAATTTATCGGTATCTGATCTGCATGAAAGACAGGATCGTGAAGATAGACCTGAGCTTTGCGCCGGATAAGGTCCAGCAGGAAAAAATTGTGGAAACTTTAGGAAAAATATAAAATATTGACAAAGTTATAAAGACAGGAGTATGATATATAGATATAAGCAATGGTGCTTCGGCCTCAGGCTGAGGCACCTGTTTTTTTGCGGTATACTTTTGCACGGTGAAAGATTATCGTATTAATATAGTGATTGAAGGGAGAGATAAGATGAAGAAAAGTATGTTTAAGGACATTTTGATCACAGGATTTGCCATGTTTGCCATTTTTTTCGGCTCCGGCAATCTGATATTTCCGCCTCAGGTAGGGCTGCTTTCCGGTGAGCATGTATTCTGGGCAATTGGAGGTCTGGCTATTTCCGCCATCCTCTTCCCTATGCTGGCAGTAGCGGCAGTGGGAAACGTAGGGTATGGAATCCAGGATATGATGAAGCATGTAACAAGCTGGTGGCATTACCTGTATATGGGTCTGGGACTTCTGGTAGTTATTTTCGGAACCATTCCCAGGTGCGGAGGGGTAGCTTACGAGACAGGTTTTGAGGGAATTTTCGGATCTCTTCCTGTGTATGCCAGAATTATCTTCCTCCTTCTTTTCTTTGGGATATCTTACTATTTTGCCATGAATAAGTCCAATGTCATTGACCGGATCGGTAAATATCTGACACCGATCCTTCTCATTACTCTGCTGGTAGTGATCCTTCTGGCCATATTCCGGCCTCTGGGACCGGTCCAGGGAGGAACCCAGGCAAGCGGGCAGGAAGCCTTTCTCAGTGCTTTCCTCACCGGATATAATACAGGAGATGTAGGAACGGGAATTATCTGTGCTGGAATTTTTATTGCGGCTTTTCAGCAGAAGGGCTATACCAAAAAAGAAGAGTACCGGAAAATGATGTTTGGGATTATTGTTATTGGATTCCTTCTTTTGTTTATTGTATACAGCGGCTTAGCCTATCTGGGAGCCCAGGGAGGAAATGACTATCCTGCAGATGTGGATACCACGTATCTTCTTACTGATCTGGTGAGAAGGCTGGCAGGTACAGGGGGAAGTGTTGTGTTGTCCCTGGCTGTGATCTTTGCCTGCCTGACTACGGCGGTGGGAATGATCGCTACCACTGGTCAGTGGGTGGAAGACTGGACAAAAGGAAAAGTTTCTTATAAGCTGGCTTCTCTGGTGATCACCATTGCCATTTTCCTGGTATCTTCTACAGGAGTAAGCAATGTGCTGACTATTTCCGGTCCGATCTTTACCATTATCTTCCCAATGTCTGTGGTCATGATGATCCTGGGATTGTTTAAAAAGTTTGTGCCTAATGACGGAGCCTGGAAAGGAGCGGTGATCGTATCCGCAGTCATGTCTTTGTTTGACGCATTAAATGTGGCCCAGTCTTCCGGACTGATCCCGATAGACGTATCCGGCATTATGAATATTATTTATATGATCCCCTTTGCTGAACAGGGCTTTGCCTGGGTAGTGCCTACGATCATCGGATTTCTGGTGGGAGCGGTAACGTATAAGGTAACGGGGAAGGAAAGTGTTCCCTATGCGATATAGGAGATAAATGGAGGTACGGTACATAAATGAACGCTTGTATTTACGAAAACGGAAAAATCTTCACATCAGATAAGGAAAATCTGTATGCAGAGGCTATGCTGACAGAGGACGGAGTTATCCGGAAAGTTGGCAGCAGGGAAGAAGTAGAAAAGCTGGCCCCTCAGGGCTGTGAAAGAGTAGATCTTCAGGGAAGCCGGGTGATACCGGGGTTTGTAGACGCCCATATGCATCCCCTTATGCTGGCGGATTACAGCCGGCAGATATCGGCTCTGCCCCCAAAGATCCATTCCATTGAAGAACTGATCCAGGCCGTACGTGAAAAGAGAGAAGAGCAGGGACCGGGAAAATGGTGTCTCGGCTGGGGATATGACGAAGGAAAGTTTGCTGAGCGCCGTTCTATCACCCGGTGGGATCTGGATAAGGGCTGCAGTGATTCCCCGGTGTCTATTGTACGGACCTGCGGTCATATCCGCTGCGTCAACAGCAAAGCTCTGGAGATGGCAGGAATTGACCGGAATACCCCGGACCCTGAAGGAGGGGAGATCGAACGGGACGAAAATGGTGAACCTACAGGAGTCCTAAAGGAAAATGCCAGAAATCTGGTCACACCTTTTATGCCTCCGGAAAATCGGGAAGAAGCAGTGGAAAATCTGACAGAGCTGGGAAAACTTCTCACTTCTCAGGGAATCGTAGCTGTGACGGATATGGGAAATCTGGACGAAGGGGACAATTACCTCTTGTACCAGGAGGCAGTCCGGAAAGATTTTCTCCAGGAAGTGGGTGTTTACTATATGTGGGATTTCTTTATGGATAAAGAAGATTTCCAGATTCCTGAGGAACGTTTTAATAAGAAACAGCAGATTTTTGTTTCCGGTCTGAAACTGATCGGAGATGGAAGCGTTTCAGGAAAGACCGCCTGGATGACAGAACCTTATCTGGATTCTGATTCCTGTGGAATTTCCGTATGCAGTGACCGTCAGATGGAAACTGCTGTTGATTTCTGTAAGAAAAATCACTGTCAGCTTTCCATGCATGCTATGGGAACGAAAGCCATTGAAAGAGTGGTAGACCGGGCCGTCAGAGAAGAAAAGTGGAATCAGGGTCCGGAACCTTATGTCCGGGTAGAGCATATTACCATTCCTTCAGAAGACAGCATTGAAAAGGCGGCCGCACATGGGATCGGTTTTGTGACCCAGCCTATCTTTCTTTATGCAGAGATTGAAAGTTATCTGAAAAACCTGGGAACCGAGAGGATGAAGACCTGTTACCCGATCCGCCATCTGCTGGATAAAGGAGTAAAGCTCTGCTTATCCACAGACGCTCCGGCTACCTCCTGGGCGGTTCCTTCGGATCCTTTCCCCAATATAAAAGGAGCAGTAACCCGGAAAGCCTGGGACGGCACGGATTGCGGAGAAGACCAGGCCATTGATATAGAGACAGCCCTGATCCTTTATACAAAGGAATCTGCGGAAATGGTGGGATTTGACGGGCTTGGCCAGTTAAAAGAAGGATATAAGGCAGACTTTCTTATCCTTGACCGGGATATCCTGGAAATTCCTCCGGAAGAGATCGATCAGGTCAGCGTGGCGGAAACGTATATTAATGGCCGCTGTGTATATAGAAAAAACAAATAAAATATGAGGGAGAGAAGAGAATGTTTACATTACCAAAATATTATGAACCGGATTTTTCGTCAGAGCTGCTGAAAAACGCGCCGGATGCCAAATGGGAGGAAGCGGCAGCAGATGGAGTCGCTCCGGAGAATTACCACAGTACATCTATGTATCCGGAGTATTTTAAGATCAACGGGAAATGGATGCTGCCGGAAAAATCCCGCATGGATTCCAGTGTAGTATATGACAAGGACGGAACTTTAAAAGTGGTGGAAAACAGGAATCTGAAAAAAGGAGACCGGGTGATCCTGGGAAGAACGGAAAAGGGAGAAGAGGGGATTTATCTTCACACCACAGGATTTGAAAATCCGGAAGAAACCCAGAAGGATCAGTTTGTGTTCCGTCAGGGAAGAAGCCGGGAGACTTCTTATGCCAGAGACTATGACAGGCTTTTTGAACTGCTGAATTATGAGCGGGAACATGGGAATATCCTCTGGGTCATGGGACCGGCTTTTGCTTTTGATGCTGATGCCAGAAGAGCTATGGAAGCTATGGTGGAAAACGGCTATGTGGACGGTCTTATGGCAGGAAATGCCCTGGCTACCCATGATCTGGAAGGGGCCATGTTCCATACAGCTCTGGGACAGGATATTTATACTCAGAAGTCCCATCCAAACGGTCATTACAATCATCTGGATGTGATCAACCGGGTGAGAAAAAGCGGGTCTATCCCTCAGTTTATAGAAGACTATAAGATTGACAACGGTATTATGTACAGTTGTGTGAAAAACAAGATCCCATTTGTTCTTACAGGCTCTATCCGGGATGACGGACCACTGCCGGAGGTGATCGGAAATGCCTATGAGGGGCAGACGGCCATGCGTCAGATGGTGGAAAAGGCTACTACTGTGATCTGTCTGGCTACTATGCTCCACACTATCGCCACAGGGAATATGACACCTTCCTATACTGTAACCGCTGAGAAGGAGATCCGTCCGGTTTTCCTCTATACAGTAGACGCTGATGAATTTGTGGTGAACAAGCTTCTGGACAGAGGCAGTCTTTCCGCGACCACTATTGTGACCAATGTACAGGATTTCATTATGCTTACAGTAAAAGGGCTGGGAATCCTTTAAAACATATCTTGACTTTGGAGCGGCTCTGTGTTAAATTCCTAGTTGTTTGATGAAGAGTTATGAAGAATGTTTGCCGCCGGGTAACGCCTGATCCATTCCGATAGGCCTTAGAAGGAATGGAGCCAGGCGTTTTTTTGTGGGATAAGACCGGCGGGATAAGTAAAACTTCGGAGAAAAAGACAGAGATTACAGGAGGATTTCAGAAAATGTTCGGAGAAATGAGAAGAAAAAAACAGGCTCTTCCTTTGGAGGCCTGTGAGAAGATCCTGGAAAGGGGAACCTCAGGTGTATTGGCTTTGGAGGGAGAGGAAGGTTATCCTTATGCCGTTCCCCTCAGTTATTATTACGAGAAGGGAAAGATTTTCTTTCACTGCGGGAAAAGGGGATATAAGATAGAAGCCTTAAAACGGAATGAAAAAGTTTCTTTCTGTGTTATTGACCAGAATCAGATCATACCGGAAGAATATACCACCTATTTCCGCAGCGTGATCGTTTTTGGAAAGATCTGTATTCTGGAAGGAGAAGCGGAAAAAAGAAGGGCCATTGAAAAGCTTGCCCTGAAATATGCCCCGGAAGAACCGGAGGAGAAAACAAACAGAGCCATTGACCGGGAGTTTTCTCCTCTGTGTATGCTGGAACTTTCTATAGAACATATCAGCGGTAAAGAAGCTATTGAGCTGGTAAGAGAAAATAGAGAAAGATAGAAAGGATGATCCTTTCCGGTTACAGTTTTTCCGGCGTATTTTGCGGGGATGGATTCTTTTTAGAGACAGTCTGGCGTCCGTCACAGATCAGGAAGCTTTCCAGACCTGCCTTGATAAAATGGTCTATGGCCTGTTGGATTTCCTGCCAGTTTGTACATTTGTTTTTCAGCATTCGTTTATTAATAGCCAGACAGCCGTTCATCTGAAAATAAAGGACAGCCTCCGCCTGCTCAAAGGTAAGGAGGCTGTTCTGCATAAGATGGGTGACAAATTCTTCTTTGGACAGTTCGCAGAGTTTCTCCAGGAGCCGGGAAGAAGCCACATCATCAAAAAACAGGACCTGAAGCCTCGTATCTTCCTGAACTTTCCGGCAGAAAGGATAGGTACAGCCCAGTTTTTCCGGGCAGAGCACATGATCAAGTATGCTGGAAGTGTCTGTGATCACATCATTCAGCAGATCATCCAGCACGTCATCTATATCATAATAATGAAGATAAAAGGTTCCCCGGTTGATCTCTGATATGCGGCATATTTCGGTTACTGTGATCTTGGAGAAAGGTTTTTCCTCCAGAAGAGTCAGAAAAGAGTCTTTAATGGTCTGCCGGGTATATCTGGTGCGGCGGTCTGTAACTTTCATTTTATTTTTCACATAAAATCCCCCTGTTCATAGACAATTTTTAAAATCTGTTGAGAAACATGGCAAATCTGTAAATCTGATCATTGTATTCTTTTGAATTTTATTATAATATCCATACTGTAAGAAAATCAACAACATGTTCAGTAAAATATATCCCTTATAAGGAAAACAGAGACAGGAGGAATGAATTATGGGACATATTATTGCAGTATCCGGAAAAGGCGGCGTGGGTAAGACTACACTGTGCGGGCTTTTAATCCAGTATCTCTGTGAGACAGGTAAAAAGCCGGTGCTGGCTGTGGACGCAGACGCCAATTCTAATTTAAATGAAGTTCTGGGCGTAGAGACAGGAGTTACTCTGGGAGAACTGAGAGAAGAGATTGAACGGGCAGGTACGGATCCGAAATATAAGATTCCGGCTGGGATGACAAAAGCAGAATATCTGGAAGCCCGTATGATGGATGCTGTCACAGAGGAAGATGACTACGACCTGATGGTCATGGGACGTTCCCAGGGACAGGGGTGTTATTGCTTTGTAAACGGTCTGGTGCAGACCCAGGTAAAGAAACTCCAGAGTCATTATCCTTACATTGTGGTGGATAATGAAGCAGGAATGGAGCATATCAGCAGAGGAATCCTGCCGGCAATGGAGATCGCCATCCTGGTCAGCGACTGCTCCAGGAGAGGAGTCCAGGCAGCAGGGAGGATCGCCAGACTTATGAAAGACCTGAATTTTCATCCGAAGAAAACAGGACTGATCGTCAATCGGGCGCCTCAGGGCAAACTGGACCAGGGAACTATGGATGAGATCAAAAACCAGGGTCTGGAGCTTTTAGGCGTAGTACCTCACGACGATATGGTATATCAGTACGACTGTGACGGAAAGCCAACAGTGCAGCTGCCAAAAGATTCACCCGTGCGGACAGCGCTGAAAGAGATCATTGAGAAGCTGGGATTATAAGATATAAAGACAGGCGGACATGGGAGCATGCCCGCCGTTTGTCTTATTGTCTGCAGAAATTAAAATAAAATATAGGAAATCTATTGCAATTATCGAGTGTCGATATTCCTACTGAAAGTAGGAAATATCGACACTCGATAGTTTGTTTTAAGGGAAAGTTTTTTCGGAGAACGGGGGTGTTCTTATGAGAAGAAAAGTAATATTTGGAAATTTCCGTTATAGGGAATGTGATAATCTTGCCTTATATCTGGAGAAGATGGCCCGGCAGGGCTGGATCTTCAAAGACTGGCGTTTGGGAATGGTATTTGAAAAAGAAGAACCTCAGAATCTGGAATATGCAGTGGAGGTGTTTTCAGAAGGAAACGAAAATGACACAAAACCGGAACCTGAAACAGAGGAGTTTGCCGTATACTGCCGGGAGGCCGGCTGGGAGCTGGTAAGCAGCAGAAAGAAACTTTGCATTTTTCGGAAAATTTATCAGGATGCGGCCCCTATTATGGAACCGGAGGAACGGTATAGAAATATCAAAAAGGCAGAGAGAGAATCCGGGGCAGATCAAATAGATGAAGACCAGATCCTTTTTATCCGGCAGGTCCTGAAGCTTCAGAAGATCTAATAATGGGGAACATTAACACCCCGTGAAAGAACGTCTGCCTGAAAAGGAGGCTTTAAAGAATGGCAAGAGAACAGTTTCAGACATTGACAGAACCTATGTATTATATCCTGCTGGCCCTTACCGAGGAATGCTGCGGGGTGGATATTATGGAAAAGGTCCGGAAGATTTCCGGCGGCAGAGTAAAGGTAGGGCCGGGGACCTTGTATGCTATGCTGTCCAAATTTGAGAAGAATCAGATCATACGGCTCACCGGTGAAGAAAACCGGCGGAAATCCTATATTATCACAGATACCGGAAAGAAAATGCTTTTGGAAGAATATGAAAGACTGCGGATCATGGCTGAGGACGGCAGAGTATATATAGAAAATATGAAAAACCGGCAAAAATGAAAATAAGATTGTGGCAATGGGAAGGATATGATAGAATGTCCAAAAATGCAGAAAGAGAGAGGAATTAAAGAATGGGGCACTTTTATTATGTAAGACATGGACAGACTGTATGGAATGTGGAAAATAAGATCTGCGGCGCAACAGATATCCCCCTTACACCTCTGGGATATGAACAGGCAAGAGAACTGGGAGAGGAGATTCTGCGCCAGGGTTTGAAGATTGATAAAATCTTATATTCACCCCTGATCCGGGCAAAGGAGACCGCCAGACAGATTTCTGAGGCAGCAGGAATACCTATGGAAGAGGAGATCCGGCTCAAAGAGCAGAATTTCGGCATGTATGAGTCTACTCCCAGAGATGGAACGGAATTTAAAAAGGCAAAGGAAAATTTTATCTCCAGCTATGGAGGAGGAGAGTCTATGCTGAAGCTCTGTCAGAGGATCTACAATCTGCTGGACGATCTTAAAGAACGTTCCGATACAGAAACTGTCCTGCTGGTGGCCCACAACGGGATCGCAAGGGCGGTGCACTCCTATTTTTACGATATGACCAACGAAGAATTTGCGGCTTTCGGTATGAAAAACTGCCAGATCCGGAGATATGATTTTTAAAAAGAAAGGAAAAAAGATGAAACTTTTAATTAAACAGAGGGTGTTTTCCTGGACGGATACTTTTGATATTTATGATGAAGAGGGGAATGTGAAATATTTTGTAAAAGGAGAATTTCTGTC
>DWUX01000037.1 GCA_019120545.1 Candidatus Blautia stercoripullorum
CAGGACGATTTTCTCTCTTTGTGAATAACATTTCAAAAGCACCGATGACATATTTTCTGGTATCCAGAGGCTCAATAATGGTGTCTACATAGCCTCTCTTCGCTGCAGAAAGAGCGCTGGACTGGAGCATAGCATATTCTGCTGCTTTTTCATTGATCGTCTGCACATCTGATCCGGCATACATGATCTTGGCTGCCAGTTTAGCGTCCATCATACCGATCTGAGCAGAAGGCCATGCGTATACCATGTCAGCTCCGGTAGACTTGCTGTTCATAGTCAGATAAGCGCTTCCGAAAGCTTCTCCGATCACTACGTTTACTTTCGGTACAGTAGCGCTGATAAATGCATTTGTCAGCTCTGCCGCATTTCTTGCCATATTTGCCTCGGAACATTTGGTTGCCTTATATCCCTTTACATTAGTAAGAGTCAGCACAGGAATCTCAAAAGCATCGCAGAATTTTACAAATTCTGCCGCTTTCTTGCAGCCTCTTGCAGATAATACATTGTCAAAGGAATCTGTTTTTTCTCCCTCTTCATTGTAAATCTCACATCTGTTTGCCACACATCCTACTGTAGCTCCGTTTAAACGGATAAAGCCGGTTACCATATCTTTTGCATACTCAGCTTTTACTTCAAAGAATTCATTGTTATCTGCGATCTGTGACAGAGCGATGGAAGTGTCGCCTACACAGTTCTCCAGTTCCGGGCACACCCGGTTCAGATCATCGGTACACTCTGTATATGCAGAGTTGTCTTCATAGTTGGATGGCAGCATAGACACCAGCTGTCTCATCTGGGCCAAAATCTCTTCTTCACTGCCAAGGACGTCAACAAGACCTGCGTTCTGGCTCTGGTACTGTGCGCTGGAAGTATCGCATTTTGAACCGTCATTTCCTTCCAGAGCATTTGGAGAATTCACAAATAATCTTGCCTTATCCTTCTCCATAAAAGTGAAGTCTGTCAAAGCGGGAACTACTGCCAGTCCGCCGCCGCAGTTTCCGAAAATGCCGGTAATCTGGGGGATCACTCCTGAAGCCATTACCTGTTTTGTGTAGATCTCGCCGAATGCATTTAAGGCGTCTGTAGCTTCCTGAAGTCTGAAGCCTGCACAGTCGATCAGACCGATCACAGGAGCTCCTGTCTTCATAGCCAGATCATACAGATGTACGATCTTCTTTGCATGCATCTCGCCGATAGATCCGTTTAATACAGACGCATCCTGGCTGTAAACATATACCAGGCTGCCCTCAATGACGCCGTATCCGGTGATGACACCATCTGCCGGCGTTTCTTTTTCAGATAAGTTGAAATCTGTATTTCTTGCTGTTACACAGCCGCCAATTTCAACAAAACTGTTCTCATCAAGCAAAGAATAAATTCTTTTGCCTGCTAAGCTCTGTGCTGTACTACTCATTTATCAGCCCTCCGTTTTTTAATATTTTGGTTATTTAAAACATTACATAAATAAAACCAATGTGCGTATTAATTTTACCCTTTTTTAAGCTTTTTTTCAATAGGCTGTGATAATATTTTAACATCTTAAAAGTCTTTTCCCACTGCCTTTTTCATATCTTTCACATATTCTTTTACATAAGGAACAGCTTCTCTCCCATATTCCTCTACAATTTTCACAATCCT
The DNA here is from genome assembly GCA_019120545.1 of Candidatus Blautia stercoripullorum. Lineage (GTDB taxonomy): Bacteria > Bacillota > Clostridia > Lachnospirales > Lachnospiraceae > Blautia > Blautia stercoripullorum. The sequence continues at coordinate 1,639 of DWUX01000037.1, forward strand.
GCTTCCTACAATGACGCCGTCAGAAACCGCCGCCATCTGCTGTGCCTGCTCAGGCGTGGAAATACCAAATCCCACTGCGCATGGAACTTTTGTCACCTGCCGGACTTTCTCCACCATTCCTTTAATGTCCGTGGAAATTTCTTTCCGCATTCCTGTTACCCCCAGAGAAGAGACACAGTAAATATATCCTTCTGCTTCTTTTGCGATAGCCGTGATCCGCTCATGAGAAGTAGGAGCGATCAGGGAGATAATCTCGATCCCGTATTTTTTGCATACCTCCCTAAGCTCTCCTTTTTCCTCAAAAGGCATATCCGGTACGATCACTCCCTGAATCCCGCATTCCCTGCACCTCTCCATAAAACGTTCTTTTCCATAGGTAAAAATCGGATTTAAGTAAGTGAGAAAAACCATAGGCACCCGCACCTTTTCTCTCGCCTTTTTTACAGTTTCGAAAAGTTTGTCTGTAGTGCATCCTGCCGCCAGAGCCCGTTCATTTGCGGCCTGGATCACAGGTCCCTCCGCAATAGGATCCGAAAAAGGAATCCCGATCTCAATAATATCTGCTCCCGCCTCTTCCATAGCGTATAAAAGCTGTTCTGTGATCTCCAGGGAAGGATCTCCTCCTGTAATAAAGGGAATAAATGCCTTGTTATCTTTAAATGCTTCTGAAATCTTACTCATAAATCTCCACTCCTCTGTATCTTGCGATTGCAGCTACATCCTTGTCTCCTCTTCCTGAGAGGTTTACTACTATGATCTGATCTTTCCCCATCTTCGGCGCCAGCTTTCTGGCATAGGCCACTGCATGGGCGCTTTCTATGGCGGGTATGATCCCTTCTGTCCTGGACAGATACTCGAAAGCTTCCGCAGCTTCCCGGTCAGTTATGGGCACATACTCAGCTCTGCCGATCTCTGCCAGATGGGCGTGTTCCGGACCGATACCGGGATAATCCAGACCGGCAGATATAGAATATACCGGAGCGATCTGTCCGTATTCATCCTGGCAGAAAACTGATTTCATCCCGTGAAAGATTCCTGTGGTCCCGCAGCTTAAGGTGGCTGCATGTTTCTCTGTATCAATACCCAGACCTCCCGCCTCACAGCCGATCAGACGGACCTGCTCATCGGGAATAAATTCATAAAAAGCTCCCATAGCGTTGCTGCCCCCTCCCACACAGGCGATGACTGCATCAGGAAGGCGCCCTTCCTTCTCCATAAGCTGTTCCCGTATCTCTTTTCCGATCACTTTCTGAAAATCCCGAACCATCATAGGAAAAGGATGGGGACCCATAACAGATCCTAATACATAGAGAGTATCCTCCATCCTCCTGGTCCACTCCCGCATGGTTTCATTTACTGCATCTTTTAAAGTCCCCGTTCCGCTGGAAACTCCATGGACCTTTGCCCCCAGTAATTCCATACGATAAACATTTAAGGCCTGTCTGTCCATATCCTCTTTTCCCATGTAAATATCACATTCCATATCCATAAGCGCCGCCGCTGTAGCCGCCGCTACTCCATGCTGGCCGGCGCCTGTCTCCGCAATGATCCTGGTCTTGCCCATTTTCTTTGCCAGCAGTGCCTGTCCCAGTACATTATTGATCTTGTGGGAGCCGGTATGGTTGAGATCTTCTCGTTTCAGATAAATCTTCGCCCCTTTAAGATCCTTCGTCATTTTCTCTGCATAGTACAGCATAGAAGGCCTTCCTGCATAATTTTTCAGCAGGTCCTCCAGTTCTTCCTGAAATTCCTGATCCTGGCTGTATCTGGCATAGGCCTCCTCCAGCTCCTGAACTGCATTCATCAGGGTTTCCGGTATATACTGTCCTCCAAAAATTCCATATCTTCCTTTTCCCATATTCTTATCCTCTCACTTTTTCTAT
>DWUX01000038.1 GCA_019120545.1 Candidatus Blautia stercoripullorum
TGCCAGTGTGGCGCGCTCCCAACTGCGCTAATGCCCCATGCACACTATTATAGCACTAATTTTCATAAATGCAACAAAAATTTCATCAATTCAAGGATTTCCCTTAAAAAACTTCTAAATGCTTCTTCCTATCCGGGAACCGCTACATTACATCTGTGCCCAGCATTAACGCTCAGGTTTTGTGCAGCAGTTCCCGGTTTTCTCCGCCTTACAGAACGAATACCCCTTACTCCTGAGAGACAGGGACCAAATGATCCAGCTTTTCTCCGGACAGATACTTTCTCAGATTAGCAGCACAGATGTCCACTACATTATCCAGAGTTATTGAGAGATGATACCCTCCGGAAACATGGGGCGTGATAAAAACCTGGGGCATATCCCAGAGAGGATGATCAGGCGGCAATGGTTCCGGATCTGTCACATCCAGAGCCGCTCCTCCAAGTCTGCCCTCTTTTAAAGCCTGGTACAGAGCGTCTGTGGACACAGTATCTCCTCTTCCTCCATTCAGGAAAAGGCTGTCCTTTTTCATCAGATCAAAGAATTCTTTGCCAAACATCCCTTTATTCTCCTGGGAGCTTGGAAGAAAAGAGACCACTGCATCTGCCCTTGGAAGAAGGGCTTTGATATCCTCCTGGAGATGGAGTTCGTCCACATATTCCGGACAGGGAGCGTAAGTCCTTTTTATTCCGATCACATATGCGCCAAGAGCATGGGCAAGCCAGGCAAAATGCTTTCCGATATCTCCCAGCCCCAAGACCATGACCGTAGTATCACTGATCGAAGTAACCTTTCCTTCGTCCCCCCACTTATGCTCTTTCTGGTCATCCCTGTAGAGATGAAGCTTTTTCTGCATTGCCAGCAGCATGGCAAACATATGCTCGGACACAGCCTGTCCATAAGCTCCGCTGCAGGAGGTCAAAATCCTGTCTCCTATAATGTCTGCTTTTGCGTAGCTGTCAAAACCAGCGGAGTTCAACTGGAGCCACTTCAGCTTTTTTGCTTTTTTAACCATTTCCGGAGGGATGTTTCCCAGAATAATGTCCGCCTGGTCCACCTGTTCCTGAGTAACTGTTTCCGGATCGTTAAAAATGAACTCTGCCTTTCCGGCAATTTTTTTCAATAATTCCCGATGTTTTTCCTTTAAGGGAATCACAATAAGGATCGTCTTTTCTTCCATAAAATGCCTCCTCTTCTACAGTCATTCATCATCTGCCTATTTTTCATCCGCAAGGCCATGGATCTTATTCCGTATCCGCTGCAGCGCATTGTCAATGGACTTGGAGGATTTTCCCATCTGCGCTGCGATCTGGTGATAATCTATTCCATCCAGGTAAGCCTCCAGCACCTGGTTTTCAAAAGGGCTGAGTTTTTCCCGAATTTTTTCCAGCATCTGATTTGCGTTTTCCCGGTCGATAACAATCTCTTCCGGATTCTGCTGTTTGATGTCCTCCGCGTCTTTCAGCGGACTGTTTTCCTCACTCAGAGAGATATAGGAATTTAAAGGTTTATGCTTCTGGCGTCCTGAGATCTCAATAGCTTTATAAATCTGCCGTTCCACACAAAGACTGGCAAAAGTAGCAAAAGAAGCTCCTTTCTCCGGACGATAATCCCGCACCGCCCGGAAAAGGCCGATCATCCCTTCCTGGATCAGATCCTCCTGCTCTCCTCCGATCAAAAACATAGCGTGGGCTTTCTTCAGAACCATGCCCTTATACTTATCAATCAAGAACTCTTCCAGTTTTCTTTCTCCATTCTGTGCCCGTTGGATAAGCTCTTCATCTGAAATATCTTCATACTCTTTCATCATTTCCGAAACCTGTATTATTTTGTCAGTCTCTGCCTTACGATTTCATAGGCCAGGATTCCCGCTGCCACAGAAGCATTAAGAGAATCAATATCACCTTTCATGGGAATCGATGCAATAAAATCACAGTTCTCCTTTACCAGCTTCGACACACCCTGGCCCTCATTTCCGATCACCAGTCCTATAGGTCCTGTCAAATTAAGGTCATACATCCGAGTGCCGCCCATATCGGCGCAGACAAACCAGATTCCTTCTTTCTTCAGTCTTTCTATGGTTCTGGCAATATTCGTCACCTTAGCTACCGGCGTATAGTTCAGCGCTCCTGCTGATGTCCTTGCAACCACAGGGGTCAGGCCCGCTGCCCTGTTTTTAGGTATGATCACACCATGAGCTCCTGCCAGATTTGCAGTTCGTATAATAGCGCCCAGATTATGGGGATCCTCAATGTTATCTAAAACGAAAATAAATGGGTCTTCCCCTTTCTTTCTGGCAGCTTCCAGAATGTCTTCCACCTCTGCATAGGCATAGGCCGCCGTCTGGGCGATCACTCCCTGATGGGTTCCTGTCTGGGACATCTGATCCAGACGTTCTTTCTTTACAAATTTTACTATAGTATTCTGCTTTTTAGCCTCCCGGAGAATAATCCTCACCGGGCCGTCCTCACAGTGCTCCAGTACAAAAAGCTTGTCCACTGTCCTGCCGGAGCGAAAAGCCTCCAGTACCGCGTTTCGTCCTTCAATATTATTTTCCTGGTATCTGTTCTCCATCCTCTTCTCCTTCCTGAAGTCCCAGCTTTACCAGCTCCAGTATCCGCCCCCACTGTTCTGTAAGATACAGATACCCCATAAGGGCCTCAAAGCCTGTGGCTCTGCGGTAATCGGACATGGTGGCATTTTTTGCCATGGTATAGGACTTGGCGTTTCTTCCCCTGCGGAAAATACTCATCTCCTCTTCTGTAAGACAGGTCTTCAGTTTTTCGATCATTTCCGACTGAGCGGAAGCCTTTACCAGCCGGTTGGCTCTCTGGTTCAGTTTATTTACCTGTGTGTTTCCTTTTTCCACCAAAAGGGTACGGATCACCAGCTCATAAACTGCATCTCCGATATAGGCCAGGGTCAGAGGAGAATAGGTCCGGATATCCGGCTCCTCCAGCCCGAAAAGCTCTCTGAAATGTTCTAAGCTCTTTTCCATTGTACTCCTTCTCTCGTATCCTTCAGAATAATACCCATAGCTGCCAGCTGATCTCGGATCTCATCCGCACGTTTGAAGTTCTTCTCTTTTCTGGCTGCCTGACGCTCAGCAATGAGCTTTTCCACATCTTCGTCCAGCACTTCCTCCTCTTTATCCACCAGAAGTCCCAGAACATCACTTAATTTCACGATGGTGTCAAAGAGATACTGTACGAAAGCCTTGGTACTTTCTGCATTTCCATGGGTATTGGCAAATTTTACCAGTTCAAAGATGGCTGCAATAGCGTCTGCCGTATTAAAGTCATCTTCCATAGCCTCTTCGTATTTTTTCACATACCCTTTCACTTCTTCCGCCAGCTTTGTCTCTTCTTCTGTCATGGTTTCCCCCTGGGCGGACCCGGCCAGGCGTTTTAACTGATCTACACAGGTAATGATCCTGTCCAGAGCGTTTTTGGAAGATTCCATCAGTTCCGCACTGAAGTTCAGCGGGCTTCTGTAATGGGCGTTCAGCATAAAGAACCGGAGTACCTGAAGGTCGTACTTCTCCCCGATCTCCCGGACGGTAAAAAAGTTTCCAAGAGATTTAGACATCTTCCGGTTGTCAATATTCAGGAAAGCATTGTGCATCCAGTATCTGGCAAAAGTTTTTCCATTGCAGCACTCAGACTGAGCAATCTCATTCTCATGATGGGGGAAGATCAGGTCTTCTCCTCCTGCATGGATATCAATTTCTTCTCCCAGATATTTTTTGGACATTACCGAGCATTCAATATGCCAGCCGGGTCGTCCTTCTCCCCAGGGAGATACCCAGTAAGGTTCTCCTTCTTTTTTAGGCTTCCATAAAACAAAATCCAGGGGATCTTCCTTCTGATCTTCTCCGGAAACCTGGAGAGAACGGAATCCGGACTGAAGATCTTCCAGGTTCTTATGGGAAAGCTTTCCGTATTCTTTAAAATTCTTTACCCTGAAATATACAGTGCCGTTGACTTCATAGGCAAAGCCTTTGTCGATCAAAGTCTGGATCATCTCGATCATACCGTCGATCTCCTGAGTAGCCAGAGGATGGGTGGTAGCCGGCTTTACATTCATGTCCGCCATATCTTTTTTGCATTCTTTAATATAACGGGTGGAAATCTCCTCGGCGCTGACTCCTTCTTCTATAGCCTTGGCAATGATCTTATCGTCTACATCTGTAAAGTTTGATACATAGTTGACTTCATAGCCTTTATATTCCATATATCTGCGTACAGTATCAAAAACGATCATCGGTCTGGCATTTCCGATATGGATAAAGTTATAGACCGTAGGGCCGCATACATACATTTTCACCTTTCCCTCTTCCAGAGGAATAAATTCTTCCTTTCTTTTTGTCAGGGTATTGTAGATCTTCATGAATTTTCTCCTTTTCTCCTTGCATTTTCCAAGTCTAACCTGTGCTCCTCCTCGGCCTTTTCTCTGGCCCTGCGGCACATTTCTTCTTTTTCCCTCATATCCTGAAGTTCATAGTTCATTTTCTGGAGTGCTGAACGAAGCTGTTCATTTTCTCTCTGCAGGACATGGATATCATCCAGAGTAGGATCCGGCAGATGCACCTGATCCATATCCACTCTGGGCACTTTCTTGTTTTCTCTTTTTACCACTCTTCCGGGAACCCCCACTACCGTACAGTTTGGAGGAACTTCCTCAAGCACCACGCTGCCTGCCCCGATCTTGGAATTTTCCCCGATGGTAAAGGAGCCCAGGATCTTGGCTCCTGCACTGACCATTACATTGTCCTTCAGTGTAGGATGACGCTTTCCTGTCTCTTTTCCCGTTCCTCCCAGGGTCACTCCCTGGTACAGGGTCACATTGTCGCCGATAATGGCAGTCTCTCCTATGATCACTCCGGCCCCGTGGTCGATAAATAACCCTTTTCCTATTTTTGCCCCGGGATGGATTTCAATACCTGTTTTTCTGGCGGCTCTCTGAGAAATCCATCTGGCCAGGAAATAATGGCCTTTTTTATACAGTTTATGGGCCCTCCGGTACTGGATCATTACCCGGAAACTGGGATACAGCAGTACCTCAAGGGGAGATTTTATAGCAGGATCTCTTTCCTGGATCACCTGAAATTCTTCCTTAATA
>DWUX01000039.1 GCA_019120545.1 Candidatus Blautia stercoripullorum
TAAGCTGAAAATGGGACTCGAACCCACGACCCCTTCATTACGAGTGAAGTGCTCTACCAACTGAGCTATTTCAGCAATTCTCTGCAAGAATTAATTCTACTGGATTTTAAAAGATATGTCAAGAATTTCTTTTACTGATCAATCTTAAGTTTTATTTCCATCCGTATATGCAAATCTGGCCCAAAGACAACGTCTCCGGGCCAAATTCCTCTAAAATCCCCGTTTCCGGTCCGCTGGAAATTATTTCAGCTCCGGCCAGTATCCTTTGTTGGCCTCGATCATATCATCCAGGACTTCTTTTGCCACCTTCATGCTGGGCACAGTCTTATTGAGTGTGAAAGCCTTCAGCACCTTCTCATAGGAGCCTTCTATGCAGCCCTCTACTAAAAGTTTTTCACTGTTCAGCTGCTGCATCATCAGTCCCTGCTGAAACAGCGGGATTTCATCCTGGGCAATGACTTCAGGTCCTTTCTTGCCAATATATGCAGGAACTTCTACCATAGCATCATAAGGCATATTAGGAATCGCTCCCCTGTTTTCAGTGATCACCAGAAAACGAGCTTTTGTATCGTTCTTCAGCGCAATCGCCAGATCGGCGATCCAGTCGCCGTGGCTTCCTGCATAGAATACACTCTCGTCAATCTCTCCTGTAGCCAGATATCTGTCAATGCCGTCAAAAAGATTTTTCTCTCTGGTTTCCATTACCTCATTAGCTCTGGTATGTTCAGGATCAGAATGCTCTACAAATTCCTTCTGCTGCAGATAATAATTCAGATAAGTGTTTGGCAGAGTTTCCGGGAAGTTTTGCATAATCTCATAGACGCCCTTCCAGACATAATACCAGCTTCCTTTCGTATGACGGTTTGAGTTCGTATTGCTGCTGGTCAGCGCCTTTTTATCCTTCAGGTAAGCTGCCGGGAGAAGGATTTTCTGGTCCATGATATAATCCCGCAGCTTTGGCATTACATCCTCTCCCTTATACTCAATGGATGTAAACCATCCGAAATGATTCAGGCCATAGTAATCATAAACCAGATCCTTCTTATCTACCTCCAGTGCGGCGGCTACCACATCGATAATAGCAATAGGCATGTCGCAGATATTGATAATCCGGGCATCAGGACGCAGTTTTCTGCAGGCCTCAGATACAATGGAAGCCGGATTAGAATAATTCAAAATCCAGTAAGTAGGTTTTGCGTATTTTTCTACATCATCGATCACCTTGATCATAGGGAAGATCGTACGCATTCCATAAGCCATTCCGCCGCAGCCGCAGGTCTCCTGGCCTACACAGCCATGCTTCAGAGGGATTTTTTCATCCAGCTCACGCATGGCATATTTTCCCACACGCATCTGAGCAAAAATAAAGTCTGCGTCTGTGTATGCTTCTTTCTCGTCATAAGTAACTGTAAGTTTAATATCACTTTTCAGATCCTCTTCCAGAATCCATTTAACCAGTACGCCCAGCTTATCCTGACGTTCCTTATCAATATCAAAAAGACGAATTTCATCTACTTCCAGTTCTTCTTTACGCAGTGCGATTGATTTTACAATTCCAGGTGTAAATGTGCTTCCGCCGCCAACGATGGTAATAATCATTTTCTTCTTCCTCCAGATTTCTGTAAATTATATTGTTTTCAGGTAATCTTCCACTGCGTTCCGCACTTCGGCAACCTGCAATCCGAAAACGATCTGAATATCGTTATCCTTCTTTACAATACCGCTGTTCGGAACCTTATTGATCAGTTCATCCTTTAAAAGAGAAGGATCTTTTACATTGACTCTCAGACGGGTAAAGCAGTTTTCTGTACTGTTGATATTTTCTTTACCTCCCAGGCCTTCTACAAGACTTGCAATATTAGCAGTAACAGCATTGGTCTTAGAATCCTTCTTTGTCTCCGCAGCCGGCGCCGCTACGTCTGTCTCTGATGCGGATACATCGACAGCCTCCCGGCCCGGCGTCTTCAGATCAAATTTTTTGATCAGGAAACTGAACAGTACGAAATAAACAATGATCTGAATAACTGCCAGTACATACATCATCGGCCAATTGGTCTTTTCCGTTCCTGCCGCCAGATTCGTAAGGAAAGAAGTAATGATGTTGCCGCCGCAAAATGCAGTGACATTAAAAATCTTCAGAAGAGCAATAAACAATCCGGCAATGGCTGCATGCAGAACAAAGAGCATCGGCGCTGCAAAAATAAACATAAAGTCAATAGGCTCTGTGATGCCTGCGATACAGGAAGTGATCACCAGCGGGATCAGAGTCGCACGTATACGTTTCTTGTTTTCAGGACGAGCTGTATGAATAAAGGCCGCCACAATACCAATATAGCCAAACATCTTGGTGAAGCCAATGGCCATATAATAAATGCTGTCGGACATTTTTGTTACTTCAGGCATGTTTAATTCTGTCATGGCGATGGCATAAGCCCCTGCTACTGTATTATCTCCAAGCTGCAGGACTCCGCCCAGATCAGAGAACTGGAAGGGGGTATAAACCAGATGATGAAGTCCTGTAGGGATGAGAAGTCTTTCCAGGAATCCATACAGGAACAGGCCAAATGCGCCGCTGCCGCTGATAACACCGGCCAGGGCAGAAATTCCGGACTGAATTACCGGCCATACCAGATTTCCAACAATGCCAAATATAATAGACACAAAAATCATGATCAGAAAAGAGAAACGTACGCCTGAAAAAATCTGCATGGCTCCTTCGAATCTCTTGTTGTAAGTACGATTATATACATATGCTACCAGACATCCCAGGATAATACCCCCGAATACGCTCATATCTACACACTGGATGCCCAGGATTTCTGTCTGTCCCGTACCGATAAGTCCAAGCATTTCTGAAGGCTCTGCCAGTTTTCCCATAGAACTTAGCAAGACATTCGAAGTGGTCAGATACATCAGATAAGACATAAGTCCGATCAGTCCGGCATGATGCTTGTCTTTTTTTGCCATAGCCGCCGGAATTCCCACAACGAACAGGACCGCCAGATTATTTACGATCACATAGATCGTCTGATACATCAGATTTCCTAAAATCTGAATGGGCGCCCATTTCAGGAAAGGCAGGGCGCTGGAAATAGCGGAATTCGTGATCAGTGCGCCGATAGCCAGAATCAGACCGCCCACTGAAAGATACATCAATGGCTGCAGCATTGCCTTGGAGAAATTCTCCAGGGCATTCATAATCCTTTTCTTCATAACAGTATTTCTCCTTTGAAATTAAATAAATTCAAAATTCCCCTCGCTTTAAAGGCTTTATCTGCTGCACTCTATTACAGTATCAACAGATTTTTTAACCTGCTGCCCTTCAGCCAGCATCTTAAAATGATATTGTGCAGGATTCAAAAGAATCAGCATAGTTGTCATATCGATTCCTTTCTCCTTCATAAGTGCAGCGTCAAAGCGGATCAGCGGATCTCCTTTTTTTACCTTTGTCCCCTGGGGAACCAGGGCTTCGAAACCTTCCCCCTTCAGTGCCACCGTATCAATGCCGATATGTACCATCAGTTCCAGACCGTCATCCCTTGTCATACCAAAAGCATGAAGGGTATCAGCCAACATGGAAAGTGTTCCGTCACAAGGTGCCGCGATCACACAATCTGCAGGGATAATGGCAACTCCATCTCCCAAAGCCTTGCCGGAAAATACAGGGTCATTAACCTGCTCCAGAGGGATACAGCGTCCGTCTGTCATGGCAGCAAGCTCCACATCCGGCTTTTTCTTAAAAAACTGAAACATTCTCATCCTCCTTTTCGCATGCCTGTCATTCTGTCTGTTATTTTGCTAAAACAGATAAAAAAAGCATGAATTCCCTTCCAGCGAAGAAAAGAACTCATGCCTGATCTGACAGTAACACGCCTTGCAAAATTCATTTTTATTATAATTATCCTGAAAACCAATGTCAATACAGTTCCCGGATTATAGTAAACATTATGTGGTCCGTCTTTTATACAATAGCCAGCACTCCAGAAACGATCAACAGTACATATGTAAGCTTCAGGAATGTCTCCTGCCTGATCCGTTTCACCAGCTTTGTTCCCGCCCAAATTCCTGCGAACAGCGGGATCAGTCCAGCCAGACACAAAAAGACCACCTGGGTACTAAAATATCCTGCCTGAATCTGGGTGCCGGTAATATAACAGCCGATAGTCACCCACAGCATGGCCATGGTTGCCCGAAACTCTTCCTTTTTTTTGAGCACAGAAGAAGCATAGATAACAAGGAGCGCGCCTCCTGAAACAAACATCCCGTGGATCACGCCGGCTGCCAGGATCACACAAAGCATCCCGGCCGAGCGGAGATAGGATTTCTTTTCAATTTGCTCAAAATCTGATGTCTTTGGCAGAGTCCGCTTTTTCACAAGTCTCTGTCCAAATAATTTCCAGAAGGCAATACAGAGAATCATGATACCGTACAGGGTCAGAAGCTGCTGGATCGGAAACGCCTCAAAAATCTTCATTCCTGCAAACATTCCCAGGACCATCAGCACTGCCATTTTTCCGAATTCCTTCCAGTTGATATGTTTAAAGCCTGTCAGAACGATCAAAAGACAGGAAAGCTGATCCAGAACAGCCAGTACAGATTTTGCCTCGTCCACTCCCAGCAGCTGCATACTCGGCGGCATCGCCAGCAGTGTCCCTGCAAAACCAGTGATGGCCTGGATCAGATTCGCTCCAAATAAAATCAAAAAAAATAAAATCTCTCTCCATGTTATCATCATACTTTCCCCCAGCTGCTCCATGGCTCATCAACAGAACCCCGAAATCTTTCGGGGATGCTATAAAAGAATCGCCAATGCATTGGCATATTTATTTTTAAGCCTGTCTGTCAGGGTATCCCTCTGGCTTAAATGATCCTTCATATCCGCCAGCTTTACCCACCATACCTCCGGATAGATCGTCTGGGCATTCTTGATAGAAATTATATAGTCCTCATAGGATTTTTCATTTTTTCCATGGGTAATATAGTTCATATACTTTACCAGCCGCCTGGTTTCGTCCAGAGCAAGTATCTCCTCTGTCCCGCAGTCGGAATCCTCCCATACATCATGGATCCAGGCCAGAGCGATACACCGCTCCCGCAGATGTTCCGGTATCATACGGTTTTCCATCGTATACCTGGCTACTCTCTCTGAGTGCTGGTAGGTCTTCTCATCAAGATACTTTTCGGCAAGTTTTTTCGCTTCCTCTATCACCCTGACCACTCCTTTTCCGAAGGACATCTTTTATCTGCTTTAACAATACCTTATATCTTCATATTTTGCAACTTGTGATTTTTCACGAATTTCACATTTTTATCCGGCATATTTTGGCTGAAAAACCCCGAAATCAAAAGAATATCTAAACAATAGGATTTGCAAACTGTCTATTGCCTTTGCTCGGGATCTAAAGAATTTTCAAGAAGAAATCCAAAGAAAATATAACTTGGATATTTTCCATAAACTTCAAAATCTCTCACTACCTCTTTTTTGATCACCTCCGGACTGGCATCTGGTCTTCCCGGTAAACCATTTGTGTCATATCCACCTATAATACAAAGCTTGTCTCCATAAACCTGAAGTATTTTTTCAATGTTATTCGTAGGCTGAACAGATGTCCATGCTTTTACCCCTATCTCAATCATATCCTCAACTAAAGACTCTGCCTTTCCACAAGTATGCTGTACCGGAATCATATCATAGGCTTTGGCCGCATCGTATATTCTTTTATGAGCTGGTTTGATAATTTCCTGATATGCCTTTCTTGACATAAAAGGACATTGTTCAGTTGCGATATCATCATAATTTGTAAAAAGATCTGGATGATAAAATTCATGTGCTTTTTCTATTACTTTGATTTTATAATCTACAATAGCATTCAAAAGATCTGCTGTAGCTTCCGGCTCCAAAGCAATAGACATTAAAGCCTCTTCAAACCCCATTAAAGCAGCAAGTCTTTCAAAAGGCCCATTACCACTTCCGAAATCAACCACCTGGATATCCCGGTTTCCCCTGGACAGCTCCATTTTGGCCTGTGCTTCCCGGTCACAGGAATTTACATCAGGAAATTTTACTATTTTTTTCCAATCTACAATAGTTTCCGAGTCCAGTTGAAATTTTCCCGGTTCCGGAATAGGTGCTCCTCCTCCTGTTGCAGGGCAGACCCAGTTTACACCAAAACCGTCCATTCCGCCTCCCTCAGGACCTTTTTCAAAAGCCGGACCATTTCCAAATCCAAAACCTCCATTTACAACATCTGTAAGGTAATTTGGAATTCTGTCATGAGGCTGATGGTTTAATGTTGCAAGCATGTTTTCTTTCGGTGTCATTCCCATAATAATACCTCTGTTTCATATAAAATGCACAATCCCCACACCATATCATTGAAATCTTATTTTCAATCCTTTATAATGCAGTTATCACCTGTTTTTCAGGTAATTTTCTGTCGTTAATTTTATTATAGCATTTAATTTTTTAGCAGGCATGATACACACTGCATAAGAGTTTAATAGAAATATTCGTACAAAGTGCATAGTCATAATAAACATATAAGATCGGATATAAAATGAAATTATCTATAAATTTTCTTAAAACGTATTTAAAACACACTTTTACAGAAGTTTATGCCACAGGCAGCTGCAGGCTTCGGTATAAAACCCTCCTTCTATATACGCCAGGCTGTCTCCTCCAGCCGGAAACTCTCTATTTCTGTCCGCCAGATACAATGGAATCTTTTCCTGAAAAAATATTTGAAGAGAAAAGATGTGGAATTGTCTGGACAGATCATTTAAAAAAACCTCCCTCTGTTTCTGAAATTCTATGGATAAAAGAAAAGAAAGAGCCGCTTCTTCTTTTTTCAGAGATCAGTTCTATCTTTTCTTTTTTTCAGAACTGGAGCCAAAAAGTAAAAGATACTATTCTTGAAAAAAAGCCTCTGGAAGAATTGTGCCAGCTTATATCAGAAGTCACCCCGAATCCCTGGTATCTTGCAGATGCCAGTTTTCGTGTTCAGGCGATCAGCAAATCTTTTGATGTAGAAGAATTATCTGTCATATGGAGATTTATGAAAAGACAGAACTATGTACCTGTAGACGTGATATTAAAACTTTCAGAATCCGGAAAACTGAAAAAAATGAATCGAGCAAAACATGCCTATATCGAAGAAGCCGGTCCTTTTAACTTTCCTTATATAAGCAAAACAATCTATTCAGTGCAGGGTATCATCGGGCACTTTTTCATTATCGGGGCCTATACAAGAATCAGTTCCTATGAACTGGAAATAGCGGAATTTTTCGGAAATCTGCTCAATAAGCAAGTAGAATCTGACAGTACCTATATGCCCACACTTGGAAGATACTATGATAATTATTTCATTGATCTGATCGAATCTTCTGACTCCTCAGGCAAAGAAATACTTACAGAAGTTTTTGATCATCTTACCTGGAAAGCTGATGACTCCTATATTTTACTTATCTTCAGATCTCCAAAAGAAAGTGATTCCCAGACTGCTGTGGACGGTCTTAAAATCCATATTCTGGAAAAATCATATCCATGTAAGGCATTCCCTTATCGTGGAGATATTTTAGTAATTTTGAATATCAGCAAAATCTCAGAGAAAGAAGTATTCCATAAACAACTCCAGAATATTCTCCATACAATAAGCAAAAATTTGGGAGGGACTTCCGGTTACAGCGAAATTTTTAAAGGAGAAAAAGATTTCAGTTCCCTGAATATTTTTTATCAACAGGCTTTAGCCTCTCTGAGTTTCTTAGAAAACGGCACTTTTCAAGAACCAAAAGGATATAATGATATTGCACTTGCCTATCTTTGTAAAAAAATGTCAGAGTTTCTCTCTCCAAAGATGTTCTGTCACCCTGACATGGAGATTTTACGCCAATATGATGCCGAAAATCATACTTTTCTGGAAGACACAGTATATCAATATCTGATAAACGAAGAAAATACCATGGAAACTGCACGACAGCTTTACATACACCGTAACTCTCTACTCTATCGGCTGGATAAGATAAAATCACTGACAAACATAAACTTTAAAGATCCTAATGATCGCATTCGAATGATCTTTGCCTATATCTATTACAATTATCTAAAAAGTTGAGGATTCATATAAAAGGACCTGATTTATTCAATCAGGTCCTTTGGAGTATAAACGTGATCCGCTTCTCAGCTTTTCTTTACAAACTCTGCGCCGCACTTCGGACAGCGGATACTGATCTTTCCTTTTCCTTTGGGAATCCGGATCTTCTGTCTGCATTGAGGACAGGTATAAATGTGGAAGTTTTTTCTCTGCTCCTGTATGTATTTCTGTCTTCCGAAAAACCGTTTTACTTTGTTCTCCAGTTCCAGATATTTCTGATTTTCCGCATATCTTTTACTGATATTTCTGGAAAACATCCTTAGATAGATCAATATCAGCAGCAGAAATTCCCAAGAAGTGAGAAGGACGCTGAAATACCCGGTCCGCACAAACAGATTGAGCACTGCGCATACCAGAAGTACAATGACCATAAACAAATTCAGCTTGTCGCTTCCGTAGCGTCCATACATAAATTTTGCAAACTTTTCTTTTAACTTATTCATTTTTCAGTTCTTCCTTCTCTATCCTTTCAAATATATCCTTCACAAATTTTTTTGCCCCCTGCAGATCCTGCTCATCCGGATGAAGCATAGCCATATCAAAATTCTGGATCATGGCATTTATCTGTTTTTCATTCTGTGCATTTTTCATATTCACATATTTTTCTCTCACTGCCATCGGCATTTTGCCCTGACAGATATAGGCTCCCATATATTCATTATCATCTTCAATAAAGACCCGGATATTTTCCTCTATTTTTTTATAGTACTCCGGGCTCTGTCCCATCCCGCATGTTCCAAAGAGAGCAATTCTTTTTCCCTGAAGGCTGCCAAGATAATCCAGAACATCCACACTGGCGCTTCCCCTGTCTGTCCAGAATCCTATAAAATACAGATCCCCCATATTATAATCGGTCTGTCCCTGAAAAGCTGCAATATCCTTATCATTTCCTGGAATCGCTTCAAAAATAGCCTTTGCGATCTTTTCTGTATTTCCTGTTCTGCTTTTATACAATACTTGTGTTTTCATTTTCCATCTTCCTTCCTGATTCCAATAATTCATTCTGGGATATATTGTAACACCAAGTTTTCCAGAAAAGTATTTCTGGAATCTTAAAAATTATAAATTCTCTATAAAGCAGATATAGGGTAAAAACTTTTTATTGTTTTATATGGACATCCATCTGGGTATATGGCAGTTCTATTCCTTCTTCATCAAAAGTCAGTTTGATTTTCTCATTCAGCCCCCACCTTGTATCCCAATAGTTATCAGATCCGACCCATGCACGCAGCCCCAGTATCACACCATCGGCGGCCAGTTCATCTACAAAAACATGTACGCCGTCCTCCTGTATAATGCTTTTCTCATTATAAAGCATATTCTCCAGAATCCTTTTTGCTTTTTTCAGATCAGAATTATAGGAAATCTGAACTTTCAGATCCAATTGTCTTTTGTCCTGGGCAGTAACATTCACAATACTGGAATTTGTCAGCGTACCGTTAGGGATAGTAATCCGTCGGTTATCTACAGTAGAAAGAGTTGTATAAAAAAGATCAATCCTAACTACAGTCCCTTCCTGTTTATCAGTATTTTCAATAATATAATCCCCCACTGCAAAAGGCTTCAGGGCAAGGATGATCACCCCTCCTGCCAGATTGGAAAGGCCGCCTTGAAGAGCCAGACCAATGGCAACGCCTCCGGAAGCTACCAGTGCGGCAATAGAAGATTCTTTCACGCCAAAGCTGGTAGCTATGGATACTACCAGCAGACAGTACAGCGCAGCTTTTACCACAGATGAAACAAACTGGGTCACTCCGGTATCCACATTTGCCCTCTTCATAGAAGCTATTATAAATCTGCAAAGCTTTTGGATCAGTTTGCTGGCTACTATATAAACTACAATAGCCAGGACCACTCTGCCTATGAAAGTTCCGATCAAAGGCAGCTGTTTTACCCAGAAAGCCCAGGTAAAATAGTGATGAAAGAAATCACTGAGGCTGTCAAATTCCAGGGTATCCAGAGCATCTGCTAAAAAAATATTCATATCTCTCCCTTTCTATGTTATCTTTATTCCTGTACAAGAAAAGAGGACTATTGCAGAAGCTCTTATTGTTTCAAGAATTTTTCTGCAAAAGCCCCTCTTTATAAGATTATTATTTTTTACTGCTCTTTTTAGGCTCTTTGGCTGTCTTTTTTTCTGCCGTCTTTTTATCTGTTTTTGAAGTTTCTATTTTTTCAGGTTCCTTTTTACTGGTTTCCAATTTATGGGGTTCTTTCTTGGATGTTTCCAGTTTCTTTGGATCCTTCTTGCTGGTCTCCAGTTTTTCCGGCTCTTTTTTACTGGTTTCTAATTTTTCCGGTTCTTTTTTGCTGGTCTCCAGCTTGTGCTGTTCCTTTTTAGAGGTTTCCAGTTTTTTCTGAGACTCTTTCGGAAGAATGATCTCCTGCTCTTTCTCTGCTTTCACTCTTTCTTCTTCGATTTTCTTTTCCAGTTCCTTGCGGACCTTTGAAACAGGTGTCTTTTCTTCTTTTTCTGCTTTCTTTCCTGCTTTTCTTGTTTCGTTCTTAGTATAGGAGAAAATCTGCACAGCAAGAGGCGCCACATTGATTACAATAGAATTCTTCCTCTCATCCCATTCTTCTTTCTTTGAAACTTTGACCCTTGGGTTACCTGTTCCGGTTCCTCCATATATCTTTGCATCACTGTTGAAAATTTCCTTATACTTTCCGGGATATGGTACACCCATCTGATACTTTTCATAAGGAAGCGCAGAGAAGTTGCAGACAACCACTAATGTGCTTTCTTTTTTCTTGCCCTTTCTGATAAAAGTAAGCATATTCTTTTCAGCTTCCATAACGTTGATCCATTCGAAGCCTGCAGGATCATAGTCTTCTTCATAAAGAGCGGGCTGTTCTTTATAGAATTTCAGAAGAGCTTTCATATAGTCCTGCATCTGCTTATGATCTGTTTCTTCCAGAAGATTCCAGTCCAGTTCTCTCTGCTCTGACCATTCCTGTTCCTGAGCAAATTCCTGTCCCATAAACAGCAGCTTCTTGCCCGGATGGACCATCATATATCCAAGAGCAGCGCGAAGATTTGCCATTTTCTTTTCCTTGTCCCCAGGCATCTTATTCAGAAGAGAACCCTTTCCATGGACTACTTCATCATGGGACAGACTCAGAAGGAATTTTTCGCTGTAAGCATAGATCATGCTGAAAGTCAGCTCATCATGGGCCCCGCTTCTGTAAATGGGATCTTTCTTCATATAGTCGATGAAATCGTTCATCCAGCCCATGTTCCATTTATAATCAAATCCCAGACCGTCGTCTTCCACTTTGCCAGTGATCTTTGGCCATGCGGTAGACTCTTCTGCGATCAGCAGCACATCCGGATGTTTTTTCTTGAAAACAGAATTCAGATGTTTCAGGAACTCGATAGCCTCCAGGTTTTCATTTCCTCCATAGATATTTGCCACCCATTCTCCATCGTTTTTGCCATAATCCAGATAAAGCATGGAAGCAACAGCATCCATACGGATTCCGTCAGCATGATATTTTTCCGCCCAGAACAAAGCATTAGAAATCAGAAAGTTTTTCACCTGAGGACGGCCGTAGTTATAGATCAAAGTTCCCCAGTGAGGATGCATCCCCTGTCTGGGATCCAGATGTTCATACAGGCATGTTCCGTCAAAATTAGAAAGTCCGAAAGTATCTTTAGGAAAATGTGCCGGTACCCAGTCCAGGATCACGCCGATTCCCTGCTGGTGCATATAATCCATAAAATACATAAAATCCTCGCAGCTGCCGTAGCGGCTGGTAGGCGCATAATATCCAGTTACCTGATATCCCCAGGATTCATCCAGAGGATGTTCCATAATCGGCATCAGTTCTACATGAGTATAACCCATCTCTTTTATATAGTCTGCCAGAAGCGGCGCTACTTCTCTGTAATTATAAAACAGTTTTCCTTCTTCTTCAGGCTTTCTCCAGGAGCCTAAATGCATTTCATAGACAGCCATAGGCTTCTTTTCATCCTGGAACTGTTTTCTGGATTTCATCCATTCCCCGTCATTCCACTGATAGTCTTTCAGATCAGCAACGATCGATGCCGTTTTTGGACGGAGCTCTGATTCATTTCCATAAGGATCGGATTTCAGATACACCAGAGAGCCTTTTGCCTTAATCTCATATTTATACAAAGCTCCCGGCTTTATTCCCGGAATAAATATTTCATAAATTCCCGAAACACTGAGACGGTTCATCTGATGTCTTCTTCCATCCCAGTGGTTAAAATCACCTACTACGCTGACACGCATGGCATTTGGAGCCCATACGGCAAAATAAACGCCGGATACTCCATGGATCGTCATAGGATGAGCGCCTAATTTTTCATAAATGTCATAGCAGATCCCTGCTGAAAACTGCTGTTCTTCTTCCACTGTGATCTGACTTTCAAAAGCGTATGGATCATAAAATTTTTCTGTTACGCCTTCGTCATACACAGCCTCAATTTTATATTTCGGAATCTTGTCCCCAGGAATCAAAGCTGCATAGTAGCCTGCCTCGTCCTGCAGTTCCATTTCATATTCCTGTCTTCCCTTTGTAAGCACCACTTTTGCCTGACGGGCATCAGGCAGAAAGCACTGGATCAGGATACCATCAGGGGTAACTCTGGGACCCAGCAGCTTTTTCGGTTCGCTCTCTTCAGAATATACAACGGCCTCGATCTCCGGCCAATCCATCATTTCATATATTTTTTCAGACATAATGCTCCTCCTTTGCTTTATTTTATCATCAAATTTTGAAGTTGTAAAGTTTCAAACGAGTCCAGCGAAAAATATGTCCATATAATGTATAAAATTATTTTTTCTTTCACAAAATCATTGTGCATTTTCCACAGATAAAGTATAATTGAGATAACTTCGCATATATAAAATTTCTTTACGGCGATTTTACAATCACAAATAAGGAGGTACTAATGCATGCTTGACCAAAGCTACTACGAAAAAGCCGATGAGATCATTGACTACTATGGACGGAAAGCAAGC
>DWUX01000040.1 GCA_019120545.1 Candidatus Blautia stercoripullorum
GTGCGCCATTTTTCGGCTGGCCTCTACTTTCTTTCACACTATCGTTCCTCCCTGTCTTATATGATACTTATTGATTATATTATATCCCATTAACTCTATTTTCTAATTAGGATTTACCAGCGTGTCATGTTTCTCCTAAACTTGTTTGTATAAGACTGTTTTAATTCATCTGCAGTTATACCATAGCAAAGAAGAACATCATTATAATACATAAGAACATCTGCAAGTTCTTCGATAAGTTGTTCCCGTAAAGTGTCATCTGAAACAGCATTTTCGCTGCCGTTCTTTTTAATGATATCAATAACTTCTCCGATTTCACCTATCATCCAAAGTAATTTATTTTTTCCTGTTTCAGGAGAAATCGGTTCCCATTTATCTTTATATTTATCCTGCAAATCTCTTTGCATTGCTAACATTTCATTTAATCCAAAATCTTCCATAAGTAACCCCATACATTTCCTTTTATCTGTTTCCGGTTTTTATATATTCTATCAATGCTTCCACATCATCAAAATCATCATAGTCCCCATTAATGCCCTCACGGTGGTAAACAATTCCATTGGCCTCATTTCTTTCCAGACAGTCCAAAAGATATTCTTCACCATATCTTTTTATAAATAGAGTAAAAGCATAGGGTTTTATTTTGCCTAATAATCCTTTTCTGCATTCTTCATCGCATTCATAACAATGTTGTATTTCTTTTTCAATAGAGCATTTTCTGTTTTCACACCACTCTTTGTCAGGACATTGTCCTGAATCGCAGCCAGAGCAGGCTGCGTTTTCAGAGCATAAACAGCAGGCAAGTCCGCATCGGGCAATTCCCAATTCACGTTTCATTACAATACCTCCAAATTTCTATCTTCTTTTCATCACTCATACACTGTTAATCATATTTTTCAATATTTACCGTACCGATAGCCGACTGATTTGGTTCCCCGGTAATAAGATCCTGAGGCGCTGGTATCAGCATCATAAAGCCCTCTTTTCCATATCTTTTTGCATAGCCCTGGGCGTATTCTTTTTCTACGGAAATATGCATGACTTCTCCCACAACCATAGCCGTAATGCCTGCGCCGCTTAGATCCTGTGTCTCTTTCAAGGTACATTCTATATTAATGAAAGCCTCTTGAATTGCCGGCGCATGAATTGTTTTTCCATTGGAAAGCGTAAAATCTCCTGCAGCAAATTCATCGGTTTCTATATCGTTATGGTGAATGGTATTTACCAGTTTATCGTAATAGCTTACAGACAGAAAGTTTATGCAAAAACATTTTTCCCTTTGAATATTGGCGTAGGTATGGGTATGTTGATATAAATTCCCCATTACGGCAAAAAAAGCGGTTTTATCTCCATGAAAACAGCTCCACGAATGAAAACAAACATTTGGCTTTCCGTTTTCTTTCCATGTGGTAATTGCAAATAAAACCGTAGGTATTCCAGCCGTTACCTCAAAATGTGAAAACAGTTCAAATTCTTCCGGATAGGAAGGCTTAAAATATTTGGGAAAGTCTTTTCCGATTTCTATTTTCAATCGATCACCTCCTGGAGTACATACTTTTTACTGCGCATATATCTTTAAATTCTTTATACTTTGGAAATCCCTCCGGATTATCTGTCGAATACGTCAGTAAAAAAATATAGTAAATATAGCTTCCAGATCCGCTTCCGGCAACATATAATACTTCTTCCGTTGTCATGGGAATTTTCTCCTGCAAATTTCAAGGCATTTTTTCTTTCTAGCCTTTCATAATACCAAACCCTTAAAATTTTATTTTTAATCTTTTATAATCGAAAGGCTAGATATGTATCTGAAAATCTCCAAAGCCAAAAATACCGTTGCCTTGTTTTAACTTTCCTTTATCTGCCAAAACCTGAAATGCTTTTTCAATCCTGTTGGCCATATCTGTCTGGACAGCCAGCTGATGATGGCCAGGCAAAATCCGGCTTATTTCTAAAGACTGGACCCTCTTTACTGACTGCCAAAACAGCTGTGGATCTGTAGATGGATAGAAAGCATCGAGGCAGCCTTTGTATATCAGGTCACCGGAATACAAATATCTGCGCTCCGGCTCATAGAAACAACAGTATCCTAGAGAGTGACCCGGCGTATGGATAACTTCCAGCAGCCTGTTTCCCAATGGCAGACGATCACCATCCTGTAAAATCTTCCGAGGCGTTCCTCTGAATATCTGATAATCCTCAAGGACAAAATCCTCCGGGAAATCACAGGGCCGGGAGGTTAAAATATTCTTTACTGTCTGTAACGGGATTGGAAATTGAACCGATAACCAGTCTTTTTCTGCTTCATGGACTGCAATATTCTCAAAATACTTATGTCCTCCAATATGGTCCCAGTGGACATGGGTGGTCACTGCCATAACCGGAAGAGAGGTCAGCCCGTTCACGATTTTCCTGATATCAGATATTCCCAGACCAGTATCGATCAAAACAGCTCTTTCTGTTCCGCAGACCAGATAGCAGTGTGTTTCTTCCCAGTGTTTATATTCGCTAATAGCAAATGTGTCACTGTCAATCTCTTCTACTGTAAACCAACTATCCATATTATATCACCATTTTCAAAATACAGAATATTACAATTTCATCTTCTTACACAACAATCACATCGTGAATATCCTCACGCAAATTATACAGAACATATTCTGCCCGGTTTTCTTCTCCGCCTGCAATTTCATTTAAGAAGCTGTCTAAACCGCGGCATAATTCAATAAAATCAGGATCATTACCGTCAGTATATATAAATCTCATCTTTATTTTTCTCCAGAAAATTCACTTTTGCCTATTATATCATAAAGTGGAGATCCAAGCGGGCATTCATACTCATTTGGCAGCCCCTTTCTTGTTGCGAAAATAGCGAAAAAGAAGAGAGCCTCCTTATGAGGCTCCCGTTGCGATGTTTCCCTAAATGTTTATTTTTTGAGTATTTCTATACATCATCC
This sequence comes from Candidatus Blautia stercoripullorum, assembly GCA_019120545.1. GTDB lineage: Bacteria > Bacillota > Clostridia > Lachnospirales > Lachnospiraceae > Blautia > Blautia stercoripullorum. The sequence continues at coordinate 2,958 of DWUX01000040.1, forward strand.
TTCTTGCTTTTATTTTCCCAAGAATACCAGATAAATACATTGCATTCACAACTAACATACCAAAGGCTAATCCAAGACCTGCCCCTGCTATACGCTCATACAAACTGTCTGGTATACCTAAGCCCGATAGTTCAATTCCTATAAATGCAATCATTCCCAGTAATGCAATGATCGTCAGCAAAAATAATCTCTTCTTTATCTTCTGGTTTACTGTCTCTGTATAATCCGATAATTTTAATACTGTTTCCTTTACTTCTTCATGCATCCTCCCGCTTTTCCTTTCTCCATCGATGATTTCAGGGATACTAACATGATAAAATTCTGCCAGATCAACTAAAATGCTGATATCGGGCATGTTTTTACCAGTCTCCCAACGTGATACGGTTCTTCCGGAAATATTTAACTGTTCCGCAAGCTGCGCCTGGGTCAAATACTTCTCTTTCCGGAGCGCTTTCAAAAAAGTTCCGATTTTCATCTGATCCATATCCCTTTTCCTCCTTTCACCGACAGAATACCACTGGCATAAATTTTTCAACACGACACAAAGCGAGAAAATGCCCCATTCTTTCAATTAGACATGGATGTCCATCTTATTTTTCAGAAATTCTGCTGCGTATTTTCTGTCACTTCTTCGAGCAGAATGGTATCACATCCCTCTACATCCCATTTCAGGATCCCCTGTTCATCCTGCATGGTCTTTCCGCTCCAAAGTTCTTTCCACACCGTGCCGGGAGTAAGCTGTGCCCTGGAAAGATCCACTGCCTTCACTTCTTTGCTATCTTCCCAGTGGAACACCACAAGATAATGTTTTCCGTTGATCACTGCCGTATATGTATCACAGGCAAAACCGCCGTTGCTGGAAACAGGACAGAATGCCACGCCTGATCGTGCCACTTGGTTAACTTCCCGGTTGGTAGCCAGCTGCATAGCACGCTCCCTTGCTTCCGGCCGCTCATAATCGTCACTGAGCATCATCACAGTGCCTGAGATCACAGAGGCTGTATAACGGGCCCTGGCTTCTCCTAAAGAGCTGTCCCGCTCCATTTCAAAGCTCCGGAGAAGACAGATATGATCCGGATCGTTAAAAGAATACAGCCTGCCGTTCTGCCACCAGCTATATGTCTCTGCGTTCAGGGTATATTCCACATCCTCATTTCTTCCAAAAGCATCACAAGCAAAACGTCTTGCATGTCCATATCCGTGAGGGAACAGGGGGGCAATAGAGAGACTGATAAAAAAGTCTCTTCCGATCCACTCTTTCGACAGGTTATCCATGATCCACTGATACCCCACCGCAATGGCCTGACGCCCTGTCCGGATGCTCTTATCATAATGACACCCCTCAATACCTCCATGACTTAAGAAGTCCATCTTAAGATAATCAAATCCCCATTCCACAAACCGGTCCAATTTCCATTTCATCTGTTGTTTCCATACCGGATGAGTTACATCCAGAGGATAAGAACCATCCAATTTAGGAAGAACGTGCCCCTGATCATCTCTGAGCAGGATCTCCTCATATCTATGTCCCGGAGCACCGGGGATTTCCTTGCTTGCATCTTCTTCGGAAAAGATAAACGGAGCGTCATAGATTCCTGCTTTTTGTCCGTTTTCATGAAGTTCCTCTACCAGATCTTTTAATCTGCTGGTGTCCAGATTCTGCCATCCATTATCCATATTTACATAATTGCAGCCTTGATTCTCATAGCCGGCAGGGCGAAGTGTATCGCCAAGGAATTTTCCTGTATTCCGGAAGTTTTCCTCATTCAGCCGGAATTCCAGTCCGGCCCAGCTGTTAAACCCAAAGGGTACTCCATTATCCCATGTAAGTTTCCGGTCCTTTGACAGCAGATCTCCATACCTCTCCAGAAGTCTCCGATAGTCAGGACCGTAAAGGATACAAAATGGCGCTGAGGCCACACTGCTGCCTGACAGGCTTCCATGAGGCATTGTATCATGGGTTCCCCTGTCTGCCACTCCGCTTTCCGCATACAATGTTTTCGCATCATATCCGGAACAGGTCAGCCCATTCTTCCATACAGAAAAATCCATAGCGCCCACAAGCAGTCCTTCTCTGGAAGACTCATCAAAAATCACTGTCAGGTCATAGCTTCTTCTTCCCGGTTTCAGGGGCTGAGCCTCATATCTGGTCCACATAGTGTTATCGTATGGCACCAGGAGCATCTGAGTCCAGAGGCTTTTCCAGATTTTCTTTGTATTATTTTCCGGACCGCAAAAGATCAGCGGTACCAGTCTGGAAGTTTCAACCTTCTTTCCCTTCTCTGACAGTTCGCAGACTGCAGTGGGCACGCCCTCCTCCGTAACCCGGAGATATTCCGTCAGCATTAGATTATTTTCAGAAGAATATACCAGTTTCCATCCGTCAGGAAGACATGTCTTTTCCGTCATTTTTGCCTCTCTGGTGTCTATCATCCGGCCGTCGATATGCCGTGCCTGGGCATATGCGCCTAAAACTGCTGCATCATCCCATATCAGTTCAAATCGACCATTATCAAGAACATCCCACAAAATTTTATGTACTTCTTTTGCCATCTGAATTTCCTCCTGTATATTTGAATATGAATTTTGTCCATCTTTCTCCATTATAGCACCACAGGATTTTCTTGTCATATTTCCTTGCTATCTTCTTTCATATAGAAAAAAGAGCGAAACATTCTCTGTCCGCTCTCCTTTCAGATACAATTTTATGATATGCGCGCTATAACATATCTAAGTATACTTAAAACCATATTGTTCATCCGGTCTCTTTATATACACTTTTACTTTTCCATCTTCCTGCATATCAGAATGAACAATTTCTATCTCACCATTCAACAGCATCATTTGTTAAATATGGTACTGCAAATATCCATAACAATACTTTCCATATTTTTCTCAGAGGTAATACGGGTTTCATTTAATACGTCTGAAAAATCTTTTTCTCTCCACCATCTTCTCATTTCCTCCTCGCCGAATTCATGACACTTGGACCTTGTCAAATGTCTTTTTAAAGTTTCTTCAAAAGTTAGATCAAAATAGTAGGCATATACTTCTGTACCATATAATTGAACAGCTAATTCAAATAATGGTTTATACCACTCTCTATTCATAATACCTTCCAGTATAACGAACTCACTGTGTCTACTGCCATATATCAGAAGTTCTTTCATAAGAGGCAATGCAGGTGTATCTTCACCGTCATTGACATTAAGCATGTTCCTCCTTATTTCATCTTGTGAAATAAGCATAGTATTCTGCCCTAGTCTATTTTGTAATTTTTTCGCAATAGTAGATTTACCACTGCCTGAATTTCCTCTAAGTATAATCAGTTTCCGCATTTTCTCTCTCATCTTTCGAAATTCGTTCAGCCATATAGTCCTCAACATAATCCCAGATTATATCATCTGCCATTGGACCCTCGACAATGCCATATGTTATTCTATACGAACATTGACTGGTCTCACTGTAAGTTCTCCAGCCCCTTCAACCCTGTACCATTTTCCTCGTTCAAGTTTAATTGTTTCTCCTGCTCCAGAAGTAATATAACCTATTACATAAGTTTCTCCGCTTTCGGTATCCGTAAATACGACATCGGTATCAGCAGTACCGGTAACTTTTACGCTTCCGCTAACAGGCTGAATCTCTTCGCTTTTCGCTCTCTCGTTTCCTGAAAAGGTGAAAGTGTGCATCTTAATATAGCTGTTATAACTTATACCGATTATAAGGATGGCAAGCGGAATTGCGCCTCCCAACGCTCGTTTCAACCGTTTCTTATCCATAAATTGCCCCTCCGGAAAATTTCAAGTTATCAAGATGTTTCGTCTATTATAACACCCTAAATATTTCCCTGTCATTCTATTTTTGCTCATACAAAAAAGAGAATGGAACATCATCTGCCCACTCTCTTACAAACCGCCCTTACTTGTGATATGGTTCTCCCGCCATAATCCGATACCCTCTATAAATCTGCTCCAGCAGTATCACCCTCATCAACTGATGGGGAAATGTCATTTTTGAAAAACTCAGTGCATAATCAGAGCGCTTCAGCACCTCCCGGCCCAGGCCGATGGAACCTCCGATCACAAAGATGACATGGCTCTTGCCCTGGATCCCCAGATTTTCTATTTTCTTTGAGAACTCTACGGAATCCAGCATATTGCCGCCGATTTCCAGGGTGATCACATAGGCGTCGTCCTTCAGATATTTCAGGATCCGCTCTCCTTCTTTCTGGCGGATCTGATCCTCCACAGTCTGACTGGCGTTCTCCGGGGTTTTCTCATCTGCCACCTGGATAATCTCCAGCTTACAGTATTTGCTCAGTCTCTTTGCATATTCTTCTATGGCGTCCCGGAGATATTTTTCTTTGATCTTTCCTACCGTAACAATCGTAATCTTCATTTCTTCATTCTCCCCTTCCTGTCTGCTTACCCTCAATATACAAGGGGAAGCAATCTATGTGTCACCCGGGATTTCTCCGCAGGGTTTTCAATCTTTCCTTATCCTCTTTAGAAACCCGGTAAGACTCCCGAATCTTCTGGATGGACTTATTATGGGTAAAGTCGTCCAGCAGATTTTTTCTCAGAAATTTCTCTGTCTTTTCCGGAAACTTCACATAACAGATAGAAACTGCCCAGGCTGCCGCCATTTTCACATAATAGCCTTCATGCCGTACCTGCCCCAGGATTTCCAGTACCTGATCTATGTAATCTTCATTGATGAAAAAATCCAGCATGGAAACCAGGGCAAAACGGATTTCATATTCTCTGTCACTGGCTGCATAGGTTTTCAAAAAGGCAAACCACTCCTCCTGGTCTTTTTTCATAAACTTGTAAGTAGAACAGCAGCAATCGCACACCGCCCAGTTGTTGATTAAAGGGACGAAATTTTCCAACTCCCGGCGCCGCTCTTCCCGGGTCAATCTGGCGTACCCGATCATCATTCCCCGGATCATAAGTTCTTCATAAGTTTCTCTGTCTGCCTCCCCGGCAAATCCCCAGTAATCTTCTTTGGCAGCCTTTTTGCTGATCTCCCGAAGCTTTGGCACACGTACTCCCAGAAAGTTCTCCAGTCCCGGAACCAGGGATCTGTGAAATTCCCGGTAGGAGGGATCCGCATTTTCTTCCAATTCCTCCCGAATCCACCTAGTGACGGCGGAAACTGCATCTTTTTCGTTTTCTGACATACCTTCTCTCCTTTGTCCTCATCAATGTTTATGTGAGATCTTTTCTATATTCTAAATTATTTCTTCAATATATGCAATTTATATCTATTCCTTATTTGAATTTGATTCCTTGTTATGTATGTCAATAAAATCTGCACAAATAAAAGGGCCGCTGAGACGGAATCTGTATTTTGATCCTGTGCCTTCAGCAGCCCTTTTATACACAGCAATCGGACGCTGTGCAAACATCGCTTTACCGATTGCTTTCTGCTTTTTTAATCAAGCTTATTTTCTGTTTTTGATAAATTCATCAATTCCTTTTGCAGCAGCTTTTCCTGCGCCCATAGCCAGGATAACAGTAGCAGCTCCTGTTACGGCGTCGCCCCCTGCAAATACGCCCTCTTTTGAGGTCTGTCCGTTCTCTTCATCGGCAATGATACATTTTCTTCTGTTGGTATCCAGGCCGATGGTTGTAGAAGAGATCAGCGGGTTTGGTGAAGTACCCAGAGACATGATCACGGTGTCTGCCTCCATGGTAAACTCAGAGCCTTCAATGACAACCGGACGTCTTCTTCCTGAAGCATCCGGCTCGCCCAGTTCCATACGCACGCATTTTACTTCTTTTACCCATCCGTTTTCATCAGGAATGATCTCTACCGGATTTGTAAGAAGGTCGAAGATAACGCCTTCTTCTTTTGCGTGATGTACTTCTTCTCTTCTGGCAGGAAGTTCTTCTTCACTTCTTCTGTATACGATATGTACCTCTGCGCCAAGACGGAGAGCTGTTCTTGCTGCATCCATAGCAACGTTTCCGCCGCCTACTACAATAACTTTCTTGCCTGTCTTGATCGGCGTATCATAATCTTCGCGGAAAGCCTTCATCAGGTTGCTTCTTGTCAGGTATTCATTGGCAGAGAAGACGCCGTTTGACACTTCTCCGGGGATTCCCATAAACATTGGAAGACCTGCGCCGGATCCGATAAATACAGCTTCAAAACCGCCTTTTTCCAACAGTTCATCGATTGTGGTAGATTTACCGATGATCACATTTGTCTCAATCTTAACGCCCAGAGATTTTACATTTTCCACTTCTTCTTTTACTACTTTATCCTTGGGAAGACGGAATTCCGGAATACCGTATACCAGAACTCCACCGGGCTGATGAAGAGCTTCAAAGATAGTAACATCATAGCCCATTTTTGCCAGGTCTCCTGCACAGGTCAGTCCGGAAGGACCGGAACCGATCACTGCGATCTTGTGCCCGTTCTTCTGGGCAGGGGCTTCCGGCTTAATGCCGTTCTCTTTTGCCCAGTCAGCAACAAAGCGCTCCAGTTTTCCGATAGAAACGGCTTCTCCCTTTACGCCCCTGATACAAACGCCTTCACACTGGGTTTCCTGAGGACAAACACGTCCGCATACAGCAGGAAGGGCGCTGGACTGGCTGATGATCTTATA
>DWUX01000041.1 GCA_019120545.1 Candidatus Blautia stercoripullorum
TATTTATACATTTTATGCGAATTTATCGAAGATAGCTTTGAGACCAGAGGCTCAAAGCAACACAGACTAAGCAATAAAATATATAAATATTCTCGATTTTGATTAATGCGACAGACCCAGGATTTTTCACTATATTAATCCTGGTTTTTCATAAACTCCATATAGCTGGATACCATAAGAGCAATCTTAAAAGTAAGAGCATCGTCAAAGACTCTGATATCCAGGCCGGTGCTCTTCTGGATTTTTTCCAGTCTGTACACCAATGTATTTCTGTGAAGAAACAGCTGCCTGGAGGTCTCTGAGATATTCAGGCTGTTATCAAAAAACTTATTGATAGTATTCAGAGTTTCCTCATCCAGAGACTCCGGAAGTTTTCCTCCGAAAACTTCTTTCATAAACATTTCGCATAAAGGCATAGGAAGCTGATAGATCAGCCGGCCGATCCCCAGATTATTATATCCAACGATGGTTTTATCCACATAAAAGATCTTTCCTACATCCATGGCCATTTTTGCCTCTTTATAAGATCTGGAAACGTCTTTTATCTCCTGAATGATATTTCCATAAGACACCCGTACCTGTGACATTGCCTCTGCATTCAGCATATCTACAATGGTACTGGCGATCTTATTAATCTCTTCGTACCCGTCATTTTCTTCCAGACTGCGGACGATAATGATATTTTTTTCATCAATGGCAGTAATAAAATCGTTGGTTCTGGAAACAAACAGATTCTTCAGGATCTCCATAGAATCCTGATCCTTTTCATTTTTGGTTTCAATCAGCAGTACCACCCGCCTTGCTTCTATGGCGATATGAAGCTTTTTTGCCCGGTTATAGACATCTACCAGAAGAAGATTATCCAGAATCAGATTCTGAATAAAGTTGGATTTATCAAAACGTTCCTTATAAGCCACTATCAGGTTCTGAATCTCGGCTACTGCCACTCTTCCGATCATGTAAGCGTCTTCATCGCTTCCTTTTGCGATCAGCACATATTCTACACTTTGATTATCAAAAATTTTAAAGAAATGATAACCCTTCATCACCTGGCTGTCAGCCATAGAGTCTGCAAAAGCCCTCACATCTCCAAAATCTTCGCTTTCTACGGAAAACGTAGAAGAATTGACCTTTCCGTCAATATCCAGGACGCAAAGGTCAATTCTTGTAATGCTCCGTAATTCGTCTATTGTTTTCTGTATAATCTGGCTTGAAATCATCTTTTTTCTCCTTTAACTGCCTTTTCACGAATCTTTTTATATAATAATACCGTATTTTTTTCGAATTCGCAACAGACAGGGGAGAAAAACTCCGATTCTGCTTTTAAATATGAAGCCTGAACGCAGCTGCGTTCCAGCGGAGCTCGTTCTTAAAGTTCCTGATGCTGGTGTCCTTGTCAATATATACAGCTTCAATACCCATAGCTGCCGCCCAGTCTCCCATCTGCTCTGCTGTCAGGTCATAGGTGAAAGCTGTGTGGTGAGCGCCTCCTGCCAGGATCCATGCCTCCGCTCCGGTCTGAAGATTTGGTTCAGGTGTCCAGAAAGCAGTTGCCACCGGAAGTTTAGGCATTGGTTTCTCCACTTTTTTACATTCTACATTATTAATGATCAGACGGAATCTGTCTCCCAGATCAATTAAAGAAGTGGCAATTCCCTTTCCTGTCTTGGAAGTAAATACCAGTCTTGCAGGATCTTCTCTGTCGCCCATAGAAAGGGGCTGGCACTTAATGCTGACAGGACCTTCCGCAATCGTCGGACATACTTCCAGCATATGGGCTTCCAGGATACCTTCTTTTCCAGGAACCAGATTGTATGTATAGTCCTCCATAAAGGAAGTTCCTTTTGCGTCCTTCATTCCCTGGGTCATAATCTTCATCAGACGCACCATAGCCGCTGTCTTCCAGTCGCCTTCTCCTCCGAATCCATAGCCCTTTTCCATAAGCCGCTGGATAGCCAGACCCGGAAGCTGCTTCAGACTTCCCAGATCTCCGAAGTGTGTCACGATAGCCTGATAGTTCTTTTCTTCCAGAAAACGTTCAAATCCGATCTCGATCTGTGCCTGAACAGCGACATGCTTTCTGAATTCCTCAGGATCTCTTTCCTCCAGGAGAATGTCATATTTGCTATAGTACTCTTCCACCAGAGCGTCTGTATCTGCTTTAGATACAGCCTCTACTGCTTCTGCAATTTCGTTTACCGGATAAGCGTCCACTTCCCAGCCGAATTTAATCTGGGCTTCCACCTTATCCCCTTCTGTAACCGCTACATTTCTCATATTATCCGCAACTCTCATAACACGGATATGACTGCTTTCGATAACTCCGATGGCAGTTCTCATCCAGGATGCGATCCTCTCCTGAACATCTTTGTCATCCCAGAATCCTACGATCACTTTTCTCTCGATTCCCATCCGGCTGACAATATGTCCATACTCTCTGTCTCCATGAGCAGCCTGGTTTTCATTCATAAAGTCCATATCAATGGTGTCATAAGGAATCTCCCTGTTAAACTGGGTGTGTAAGTGCAGAAGAGGCTTTCTATATTCCTGAAGGCCCAGGATCCAGGATTTTGCCGGTGAAAACGTATGCATCCAGGTAATGACTCCTGCACAGTTTTCATCTGCATTAGCCTCATTAAATGTCTGGCGGATCATTGCGTTTGTAAGGAGCGTTGGCTTCCATACCACCTCAAAGGGCAGAACCCCTGATTTGTTCAGACTGTCCACGATGATCCTGGAATGTTCAGCCACATGATCCAGGCATTCCTGTCCGTATAAGTCCTGAGAACCTGTGCAGAACCAGAATTTGTACGCTTTTGTTTTTAACATAATGTTACCTCCCATTTATAATTTTGCTTACAACAGATTTACTATAACTTCAGTATATATCCTACAGAAAAAAAAGAAAGAACTTTGTTACTTGTTTATGGACATTTATTATCTTTTTTGCTACAGTAAACAATAGAAAACATTTGTGAAAGGCAGGGAGCACTTAATGCTGGCTAATTTTGAGCACCGGGAGTATAAAGGCAGAAACAGTGTGTGGGCAGGAAGATATGAAAATCTCCATAATCTTCCCCACTGGCATATGGAATGTGAACTTCTCTATATAGAAAAAGATCAGGTTACCGTATCTTTAAACAATACCGTATATCATCTGAAAAAGGGAGACGCCTTTTTCATTGACAGCAAAGATATCCACTATATAAAAGGGAGCGAGTCCAGCATTACAGAAATTATCATGTTCGATTCCAGGATCCTGGAAGAGATTGCTCCCGGACACCGGCCTCAGTTCCCATATCTTTCTGCAGATCCGGCGATCCGGGATTTCTACAAAGAGATCAAAAGAGAGCTGGCCTTTCAGAAACCTTACTTTAATCTGAAAATCCGCAGTCTGATCACTATCTTAATGTTGGAAATCTTCCGGAAAGAGCCATTGACTGATCATGGTAAAGCCCGGGACAATACTTCCATAGAAAATTATAAAAATCTGCTGGGTGAAATCGAAGAGAAAAGCAGCTATATTACATTTGAAGAAGCGGCGGATTTTATGGGGCTTTCCAAGCCATATTTTTCTCGTTTCTTTAAGAATGTCTCCGGCATGACTTTTTCTCAATATCTGAATATCATCCGGCTTGAAAAAGCCATCGATCTGCTGAACCATAACACAGAGCGGCTGTCCGTCACAGATATCGCTTCTCTCTGCGGTTTTGACACTATACGGCACTTTAACCGTGTCTTTCGAGAGCTTACCGGTTTTTCTCCCAGAGAGCTTCCGGAGAATTATGTCCTGACTTCTCAGTCTGTAAAAAGCATGGTTAAAAATTTTAATCCTACGCTTCCCAGTTCACGGCTTTTAGATGACTGATCTTCCTTTTTCATATTTCTGTAAAACAAGAAAAGCAGGAATGTCTGCACATCCTGCTTTTCCTCTATTTTCATCAGCGAAAAAACCTCCGCTGATTTCCATACTTTTTTAGTTTGTGATAACTCTTTCTGTCTCTTTATCGAAGATGTGGATTTTTTCCATATCCAGAGCAAATTTAACAGTATCGCCTGATCTTGCTGTTGTACGAGGATTAACTCTTGCTGTCATTGGGAATCCTTCTGTGTCAAAGTACAGATAAACTTCAGCGCCTAACAGCTCGTAAACTGTAATCTTACCTTCAACAACGCTGTTCGGGAATGCCTGGATACGAGCTTCGTCATCATATACATGCTCTGGACGAATACCCATAACAACAGTCTTTCCGTCATATCCGCCTTCAACAAGAGCTTTCTTCTTGGAAGCTGGAACATGAAGAGTTGTCTTACCAATCTGAAGCTGAACATCATCGCCTTTTACATGAACAGTTGCGTCTAAGAAGTTCATCTGAGGAGATCCGATGAATCCGGCAACGAACAGATTACAAGGAGCATTGTACAGTGTCTGAGGTGTATCAACCTGCTGTACGATACCGTCTTTCATAACTACGATTCTGGTACCCAGAGTCATAGCTTCTGTCTGGTCATGTGTTACATAGATAATAGTAGCGCCCAGTCTTTCATGTAACTTAGAAATCTCTGTACGCATCTGTACACGAAGTTTAGCATCCAGGTTTGACAGAGGCTCGTCCATCAGGAATACCTTCGGCTCACGAACGATAGCACGGCCCATGGCAACACGCTGTCTCTGACCACCTGAAAGAGCTTTCGGTTTACGGTCTAACAGTTTCTCCAGGTCAAGGATTCTAGCTGCTTCTTTTACCATTTTATCAATCTGATCTTTTGGAACTTTTCTCAGTTTCAGACCAAATGCC
>DWUX01000009.1 GCA_019120545.1 Candidatus Blautia stercoripullorum
GGCTGAAAAGATAACGGCCCCAGAGACAGCCATCTCTTAGAGCCGTTATATTCATCTCCAAAAAGCAATACTGCCAAAGACAGCAGCAGCGAAAGTCCGTAAAAAGCAGGGGCCAGCTTTACCAGATAATGATAATCCATAAAGGAAACAAGATACATAGCCATAAGCCCCAGTGAAGTGGCAAACAGCTGTTTTTTAAAGTAGTACGCAGAGTCATGAAATTTTACTCTTCCGTTATAGGCACTGGTGCTGTAAAGAAAGATCAATCCGCAGACCACCAGCAGAAGCACCAGGAAGACCAGAAGGCTGTCTGCATTCTTCTTCCCTTTCTTTTTAGTTTCCAATACTCTCCGCCCCTCTGAATCTGCTTCTTCTAATTATATGGCATCCTTACTGTCTTTATGCCGGCTTTCTCCTTACTTCATCATCCTCCGGACATATTCTTTAAATTTATCGCCTCTCTGCTCATAATTATCAAATTGTCCCCAGCTTGCACAGGCAGGAGATAAAAGGACCGCATCGCCCTTTCTCGCCTTTTCACTGCAGATTTTCACTGCCTCTTCCAGATTGTCTGCCAGAATCGTATTATAAAATCCGCAGTCATGGGCAGCCTTTTCAATCTTCTCTCTGGTCTGTCCTATCAGAACCAGATACCGTACCTTTCCGTCAAAAGAGCGGATCCAATCTTCATAAGAAGATTCCTTATCATAGCCGCCTCCTATAAGAAGAGTGGGACGTTCCATCGCCTGTATCCCTTTAATTGCGGCATCAGGATTCGTTCCCTTGGAATCATTGTAATAGGCTACTCCGTTGATTTCCTCCACAAATTCGATTCTGTGAGGCACTGCTTTAAAAGCCATAGCAGCCCGGCGGATAACCTCTGCCGGTACTCCGGCATACCAGGCCATAGCCGCAGCCGCCATTACATTCTCATAATTATGTTTCCCAAGAAGATACAGCTCTCCTGTTTTTACAATCTCTGTCTCTGTATCTGAAGTCTTCATAATGATCCGGTCTCCATCCAGAAAGATTCCCTCTGGAAGCCGTCTTTCACTAGAAAAGTACACAGGAGTAGCCGGACACTGTTCCCCGAATTTTCTCAGTACTTCGTCCTCATAATTAAGGATGCAGAAATCCTCTTTTGTCTGATTTTCAGTGATCCGCTCTTTTACCCGGATGTATTCCTCCATCGTATGATGCCTGTTCAAATGATCCTCTGTAATATTCAGGATGGCGGAAACTTTTGGAGCAAAATCTACTATAGTTTCCAACTGAAAACTGCTGATCTCTGCCACCACATAACTGTCGTCCCTGGTGGAAAGTGCAGCTGAAGTATAGGCGTTTCCTATATTTCCCACTACAAATACAGAATCTTTCCAGGCTTTCATGATCTCGCCCAATAAAGCCGTAGTAGTGGTTTTGCCGTTTGTTCCGGTAATAGCCAGAACCGTGCCTCTTCCCATCTGGTAGGCCAGTTCCACTTCCCCCCAGACAGCCACTTTTTTCTGCTTTATCCTCTCTACCTGGGGGATATCCTGAGGAACTCCCGGACTCATCACCGCCAGATCCAAAGTTTCTATCACCTGATCCGGCAGTTCGCCTAAAAGGATCTGACAATGACATCCTTCCGGCAATTTTTTTCTGATCTCCTCTTCTTTCAGCTTTTCATTACCGTCATATAACAGTATCTCTGCTCCTACGTCCCACAGAAGCTTTACAGCTCCCATTCCGCTGATCCCGGAACCGAATACCAGGACTTTTTTCCCTTTTAAATCTTCTCTCTGTAAATTCATGATTTTATCTCCTTTGCCGTCCTACACACCCATAAGCGCGATCAGACATAAAATAGCCGTAATCACAGAAAATACGGCGACAACTCTTGTCTCAGACCATCCGCAAAGTTCGAAATGATGATGGATGGGAGCCATTTTGAAAAATCTTTTTCCATGAGTAGCTTTGAAATAGGTTACCTGGATCATAACAGAAAGTACTTCTACCACATAGATCAGTCCTACAATAAGCAGGAACAAAGGCATCTGCAGCATATAGGCAGTGCCCGCCACAAATCCGCCCAAAGCCAGGGAACCCGTATCTCCCATAAAGATCTTTGCCGGATACACATTAAACAGCAGAAATCCCATAAGAGCTCCCACTACCGCGCAGGTGATAGGCTCTATCCCACTGTTTGTCCCAATAGCCACTACAGAAAAGAAAGTAGCTACCATGATCGTCACAGAAGAAGCCAGTCCGTCCAGTCCATCTGTAAAATTTACTCCGTTTACCGTACCTATTACAGCGACAAACAGAACCGGGATCGCCAGGATTCCCAGATTCAGTTCATGCTCCGGGAAGAAGGGAATCTTCATAGCCAGAGACACATCGGTAAAGTTCACCAGATAGAAAGCAAAAACTGCCGTTACTACGATCTGACAGGCCATTTTCTGTCCCGGCATTAGTCCGTCTGAACGTTTCAGGACTACCTTCAGATAATCATCCAGAAAACCTATGAGACCGAATCCCAGTGTCAGGAACAAAACCGGGATGATCTTTGGATAGTCCTTTACAAAAAATAAAGAAGTTATTGTTGTGGAAAGGAGAAAAATGATTCCTCCCATAGTCGGAGTGCCCGCTTTCTTAAGATGGGACTGCACCCCTTCTGTTCTTTCTGTCTGTCCCATCTTCAGTTTTCTCAGATAGGGAATAATGAAAGGTCCTAAAATCACGCTGATGGCAAAAGCCATCAGCACCGGTAAAACCATTTTAAAATCTGCCATAGTACACCTCGTTTATATGTATTTTTGCTCTTCCTAGTATAATGCTTTTTTTATGAATTATCAACCTTCAATCCCCAGGTAAGGCAGGATGTTCTCATAAATATCTCTCAGTACCGGAGCCGCAATCGTTCCGCCGTAATAGACCCCCTGGGGATCATAGATCACCACGATTCCCAGGATCTGAGGATCATCCGCAGGGGTAAATCCCAGGAAAGAAGAAATATAACGGTTCTCGCTTCTGGGCAGCGTCTGGGAAGTTGCCGTCTTTCCTCCTATGGACCTTCCCTCTATAGCTCCATTTTTTCCAGATCCCTCTGATACTACTTTTTCCAGTACATACCGGACTTCTTCCGATACCTGGGCGGAGACGATCCCGCTCTGCTGCTCATAAGTCAGATTACGGACGAGATTTCCTTCATCATCCATAACTTTTACTCCGAAATGTGGCGTCACCCTCCTGCCGCCGTTGACAATGGAACTGACGGTAGTCGCCAGCTGGACAGGAGTGATCTGAAAGGACTGGCCAAAGGAAATCGTTGCCAGTTCTACCTGTCCGATATCTTCTTCTTTGTGCATAATGGTTCCCGCTTCTCCCGGAAGATCGATCCCTGTCTTTTCCATAAGACCAAACTTCTGAAAATAATGATAATAGGTTTCTGCTCCCAGACGGAGTCCTACCTCTATAAATACCGGATTGCAGGAATTCATTGCCCCCTCTACAAAGGTTTCCGCTCCATGCCCGGTCCGTTTATGACAGTGTATCCTCCTGTCCTCCACAATTTTATATCCCGGACATGTAAAGGTATCATCCAGGCTTACTACCCCCTGAGACAGTCCCGCCGCCATAGTAATGATCTTGAAGGTAGAGCCAGGTTCATAAGTATCATTGATGGTAGGATTCCTCCACATCTGGTTGCATGCATCTTGAAACTCCTTATCAGTCATTTCCGAAACATCATCTTCTGTATTTAAAACAAATGGATCATTAAGATTATATTCCGGTACGTTCACATTAGCATAGATTTCTCCATTCTGCGGATTCATAAGTAAAATAGAGACTCTCTGAGCCTCCTTTTCCTCCATTACTTTCAGAGCTGCCTGCTGGGCGTACATCTGGATATTTTTATCCAGACTGATCTGAAGATCATAGCCTGCCGCCGGCTCTATCCGGCTCTCTCCCAGTTCTGAAAGTTCCACCCCTCTGGCGTCTGTAGTAGTCAGTATCTTTCCGTCTATCCCCTTCAGAACATCCTCATACATCACCTCCAGCCCTACGATTCCCTGATTATCTCCCCCGGTAAATCCCAATACCTTTGAGGCCAGTTCATTGTAAGGATAGTTCCGCTTATAATCTTCGTCTACCTTTACTCCTTTCAGCCCGTAGCTCCGGATCTTATCTCCCACTTCTTTCTCAACATTTGTCTTTACCTTCTCAATAGAGGAAACCGTTTCTACTCGTTTTCTGGCGGTCTCTTCTGAAATTTCCAACTCCTTTGCCAGCATCTGAATCACCTTTTCCGGCTCTTCGATCTGGCTGTGGATCACAGAAATGGTACAAACTGCTTTATTATCCGCCAACACTTCTCCATTACAGTCCAGTATCCTTCCTCTGGCTGCCTTAATATCTCTTTCCCTTTCATGGAGTTCCTGCGCCTTCCGGGAATAATACTCAGATCTGACCACCATCAGATAAAACATTCTTCCCATCAATCCCAAAAGGATCAGTACACAAACACTGAAAACGATAACTGTCTTTTTTTTATGGTAAGTTCTGTTTTTTTTCATGATGCGGCTTCACTCCCGCTGCCTATCCCTACTATTATATGCATCTTTATTCTTTAAATATGAAAAAACTGGCAGACAGACTGCCTTTCTCAGGTCAGTCTGTCTGCCAGTCCCTCTATCCTTCCGATTCCGTATCTTCCTGTCCGAAATCTTCCAGTTCCTCTGTATCGTAGACGTCCTCTTCATAAGACGGATCTTCTTCATCGATTCCGGCTTCTTCATTGGTAATACCGTCCGAATATTCATCATTCAGTTCTGTGTCGGCAGGATCGCCGTCTCCATATCCCTGATCCAGCACAGTTCCATAAGGATTTGATACCCCATCCTCTATGATATCGGTCAGCTTAGGCACCCCGTAAAATCCTTCCCAAAGCTGGGTCTCCGCCCCCGTTTCTTCATCCTGGGAAATATTCATGTAAGGAAGAACCTCTGACAAGATCGCCTGGGCCAGATACTGAGCATAACTGCTTGAAGCCTGCTCTTCTACATTCGGAGTATCCACAACCACATAGATCAATACTTCCGGTTCCTCTAAAGGGGCAAATCCGATAAAAGATACCAGATAATTATCTTCTATATCGTCTGCCAGCTTTTCTGCAGTTCCTGTTTTTCCTCCCATGGAATACCCCTGGACTTTAGCAGACTGGCTGGTTCCGCTTTTCACACTCATTCCCATATATTCCCGGATATCGGCAGAAACGGATTCCGAAACGGGCTCTTTCAAAATCGTAGGCGTGATATTTTCAATCACCTTACCGTCCTGGTCTGTGATCTCCTTCACCAGATGGGGCTGATAGTAAGTGCCGCCGTTAATAGCCGCTGCCATGGCCGCGATCTCCTGAATCATAGTACAGGTAAAGCCCTGTCCGAAAGCTGAAGTGGAAAGTTCCATTTCATACATTTTTTCCTGACTGAACAGCATCCCTGTGCCTTCCCCTGGCAGATCAATGCCGGTTCTTGTTCCGAAATTGAATTTTTTCTGATACTTAAGAAATTCCGCCGCGCCCATTCTTCTTCCTATGGCCATCATGCCGTCATTGCAGGAATTCTGGATCACTTCGCCTAAACTCTGGGATCCATGTCCATAAGGATAGACTGCGCACCGGACATAATCCTCTCCGATCTGCTGTCCTCCGTCGCAGTAAAATCTGTCGTCTTCCGTAACCGCTCCAGATTCCAGCGCGCTGGCTACTACAATAGGCTTAACTACAGATCCCGGCTCAAAGTTTTCACTGATACAAAAATTTGTCCACATTTTAAAGAGAGCATCTTTGGTTTCCTCATCGTCCATCTCTTTGATCTTCTCTTTTGTATAGATTCCCGAAAGATCTCTCGGGTTATTCAGATCATAACCTTCTGAACTTCCCATTGCCAGTATTTCTCCGGTATTGGGATCTTCTATGATTACTCCGATATTCTCTGCTCCCTTTTTCTGTTCTCCCGCCACATTATTGGGGCCGGCAGAAAGAGCTGTATTAAATGCCTCTATATATTTTTCTACGATCGCCTGGATAGAAGCGTCTAAAGTTGTAGTGAGATTCTTTCCGTCTACAGCTTCTACGATAGTCTGAGCCTGGTCAGCATCCTCGCTGAGATAGCCGAACTTTCTTCCATTTGTCCCATTCAGGGTATTATTATAGTAGCCTTCAATTCCCCAGTCTGCCGTATTTCCCGCATCTGTAAATCCGATCACGTCACAGGCCAGATCTTCCAAAGGATAGATTCTTTTGTAATCATCCTCGAAATAAATTCCCTGGACGTTGCTCCGCCTGGTACTCTCCTCTTTTGTAAGGGCTTTTCTTTCTTCCTCGTCTTCCGGAAGAGTATTAGCTTCCTCAAAAGCATTTTTATCATCCATTGAGACCTCTGTCTCCAGTATCTGGTACTGACTTGATCCGGTCTCCTCATTATCCAGCAATCCCTCGATCGTTTCTCTGTCAATATTAAAGTATTCTTCCAGTGCCTGGATCGTAGGTTCCCGATAGCTCTTTTTATAGTTTACCGCCCGGCAGTCTAAAATCAGATTATAGACCTTTACACTATTGGCCAGAACAGTGCCATTTCTGTCCGTGATCGTTCCTCTTCGGAAAGGAATATTGGTATTGCTGTACTGCTGCTGGGACTGAGATAAAACCTGCTGTGCATACTGGTTTCCCTCCCTGGCGTTAATCACTGTGATTCCTGTCAATAAACCAGCGAAAGCCAGCAGAGTCATTCCAAATACCCCCGCCAGCTTTCGTTTCATTTTCTTTGTTAACTTTCTCTTTTTTGATTCTCGTTTATCCAATCTTTCACCTGCTTAATTATCCGGGACATCCTGATACTGTCTTACATAGCTATTATTTCCCAGTGTATAATAACGAATCTGATCCTCTGTTGCATATTGCATACCCAGTTCGTTGATCGCTTTATCCCGGATCTCATTTAAGTCCACACTGGTAAGCACTTCGCTGTAATATGCATCATTGTCTTCTTTCAGCTGATTCAATTTCAGCTCTTTTTGGGCCACAACATTTTTTTGTGCAGTGACCTGTGCAGTAAGTCTAATATAATGGACACAGGATGCTGTAGCCAGGGCGCAGACCAGACTGAGAAAAGCAATATAGCCTCTGCTTATACTGGTGCTCCTTGCCCGGTTTCTTCTGGCACGTCTGCTTAGTTCCTTCTTTGGCTGTTCAGGTACCTCTTCCAAACGGCGCACTGCATTTCCATCTTCATAATACGGCGCAGTATATTTCTGCCCTCTTCTATGGTTATATTTGTTTTGGTTCCTTGTACTTGCCATGAAACTCTCCTTTTCAGACTTCTGTCACTATTCTTTCACTCGCTCAAATACCCGCAGCTTGGCACTTTTGGACCGGCTGTTATTTTTCAATTCTTCTTCTCCGGGAAGGATCGGCTTTCTGGTGATCACCCTTCCTTTGGATTTTTTCCCGCACACGCATACAGGAAAATCCGGAGGGCAGGTACATGGATTTTCATTTCTGCGGAAAATGGTCTTTACGATCCGATCTTCCAGTGAATGAAAAGTAATAACACAGATTCTCCCTCCGTCATTTAAAAGGTCAATCATATCATCCAGACTATCTCTTAACACTTCCAGCTCCTGGTTCAATTCAATCCGGATAGCCTGGAACGTCCGTTTAGCCGGATGACCTCCCACCGCCCTCATTTTCATAGGAATAGCATGTTTGACAATCTCAGCCAGTTCTCCCGTAGTCTCTATAGGTTTTTCTTTTCTTGCCAGACAGATATGCTTTGCGATATTTTTTGCGAATTTATCTTCCCCGTAATCCCGAATAATACGATACAGATCTTTTTCACTGTAGGTATTCACAATATCTCTGGCTGTCCGGGGATTTCTCTGATCCATGCGCATATCAAGAGGGACATCTTCCCTGTACGTAAAGCCTCTCTCCTTGTTGTCCAGCTGGTAGGAAGATACCCCCAAGTCTAAAATGATCCCATCTACTGATGTGATCCCTATCTTTTGTAATTCCATTTTCATGTTGCAATAGTTGCTGCGGATGATCGTTACATTTTCCTTAAAATCCTTCAACCGCTCACCCGCAGCTTTTATCGCAGCTTCATCCTGGTCTATACCTATCAAGCTCCCCTTGGCAGATA
>DWUX01000042.1 GCA_019120545.1 Candidatus Blautia stercoripullorum
AGGGAAAGAAAGGGGATATTCTCTGGAAACGATCTTCTGGATCTTTCCTTCTCCATCCATGAGCAGCAGCTTCACGGCGGAAGTTCCTAAATCTACTCCAATGTATAACATATTTTCTCTCCTTTACTGAATGGGGACTGCCGCAAGATACGACAGCCCCTGTGATTCATGTCCTTTTCAACTTTTATGCAAATGGATTTTCTGTTGGATACAGAACGCCCTTCGGCTGATTGTAGTTAATTTCTTCTACATCAACACCGAGATACTTGAATACCTCATACAGAGCTTTTCCATAGTGTCCAAAAGCAACAGCTCCGTGATGCGGGTAATTCTTTTCTACCAGAACATGACGGTAGAAACGTCCCATCTCAGGAATAGCAAAAATACCGATGCCGCCAAAGCTCTGTGTTGCCACAGGAAGAACTTCACCATGAGCAATGTAAGCCCGAAGCTTGCAGTCAGAAGTGCTCTGAAGACGATAGAAGGTAACGTCGCCTGGAATGATGTCTCCTTCCAGAGTTCCCTGGGTAACTTCTTCCGGAAGATTTCTTGCCATGATCATCTGGTATTTCATAGTGCAGGAAGTCAGCTTGCCGGAGGTTGTATTTCCGCAGTGGAATCCCATAAAAGTATCTTTCTGTGTATAATCATATTTTCCTTTGATTTCGCTGTCATAGATAGAAGCTGGAACGGTATTGTTGATATCCAGAAGTGTAACGGCATCCTGGCTGATCACAGTACCGATATATTCGCTTACAGTTCCCCAGATATCTACTTCACAGGAAACCGGAATTCCTCTTCCTGTAAGACGGCTGTTTACATAGCAGGGAACGAATCCGAACTGTGTCTGGAATGCAGGCCAACATTTTG
Organism: Candidatus Blautia stercoripullorum; assembly: GCA_019120545.1. Taxonomy (GTDB): domain Bacteria; phylum Bacillota; class Clostridia; order Lachnospirales; family Lachnospiraceae; genus Blautia; species Blautia stercoripullorum. The sequence goes on from DWUX01000042.1 coordinate 871, forward strand.
TTGTCAGGGTTACATATTTTCTGGAACCTTTATGTGCCTCTACCCAATCCAGCAAAGTGATCTCGTACTGAGCCAGTTTTGGCAGGATTTCCGGCTTCATATTGCCTTCGCCCAGTTCTTTCTCCATATCTTTTGCAACTTCTTCAATACGTGGATCCCCTTCATGTTTCTTAAAGGCTTCAAAAAGATCCAGTTCAGAGTTCTCTTCGATCTCGATTCCCAGGTCATACAATCTCTTGATAGGAGCGTTGCAGGCCAGGAAGTCCTGAGGACGGGGACCAAAGCTGATCACTTTCAGGTTCTTTAAAGCAACGATAGCTCTTGCGATAGGAACGAATTCTTCGATCATATCTGCTACTTCTGCTGCTGTTCCTACAGGATATTCCGGAATATAAGCCTTTAAATTACGCAGCTTCAGGTTGTAGCTGGCATTTAACATACCGCAGTAGGCATCGCCTCTTCCCTGTACCAGATCTCCTTCTTCAGCTGCTGCCACTACCATACATGGTCCATGGAAATATTTTACTAACAGAGTCTCTGCTGTCTCCGGTCCGAAGTTTCCAAGATATACTACTAAAGCGTTACATCCGGCTTCTCTCAGTTCTTTCAGAGCTTTCTGCATGTCCACTTCACTTTCTACAACGGTTGGACATTCGTAAATTTCTCCTTTGTAAGCAGCTACCACTGCCTTTCTTCTGTTCTCAGACAGTGTCATTGGGAAACAGTCACGGCTTACGGCCACGATACCCATTTTTACTTCTGGCATGTTCTGTAAATTCATTCTTCTTTACCTCCTGATTAAATTTTTATATTTTTCTGTCTATTCTACAGACAGATTTGCACCTTTTAATCCCACGAAAGCTCCTTCGATACCGGCTTCTTCATGGGCAATGAGCCACTTATTTCTTGCAAACAGCAGCTTATCTTCTTTTGTATTGTTCTGAGCCGCTGGCGCATCTGTGTTTGTTCCCTTTGGAAGGATCACTGCTGCCCGGAATTTATTTCCGTTTACATTGCAGGGCGCATAGTGAAGTGTTGTAGCATACACTTCGATGACAGTGCCTGCCGGAACCAGGAAGGCTTCCATCTTTCCAGTGTCATATGTACCGTCTTCCTCAATGTCCTGCTCTTTTCCCAGGATCAGGATCATATCTGTCTGGGCCACGTTCACCTCGGAATCTCTGTGATACTCTACTGCATTTAAAAGTACGTTATTTCCATTGCAGTAGCCCACCTGGATAGGCATTCCTCCATAAAGGCTGTATCCAATCTTCTCCACGCAGGGACAGGCTTCCAGTTTCTCATCAGAGGCCACATAGACCACATCATCTGGCTGAGGGGTCTCTTTCAGAGCTTCCAGCAGATCGGAAACATCGATTCCCTGAATCACTTTTCCATAGGTCTGGAAGGCTTTATCTGTTACCTTCAAAATTTCCATCTGGGACTTACCTCCTTAATTAGTTTAGTCATTAAACTATATACTTATGCTACCATCTATACAGAAAAAAAGCAAGTTGTTTTTCAAAAAACAACCTGCTTTTTTATGTTGTGATATCTTTTCCGAAATATTTTACAGACAATTCCTTCAAAGTACCCTCTTCTTTCAGCTCTTCCAGATTTTTCTCCAGAGTATCTTCCAATGAATTGCCCTTTCTGGTAAATATAGCGATCCTGGTATCTTCTTCCTCTGTCTGCTCCTCTGCCAGGGAAAGATCCAGATAGGCATCTGTGTATCCATAGTGGATCCTGTTCCATTGGCTGAGCCCCACGCCTGAGATCACACAATCATAAATCCTTCCGTCCAGAGATTTCAGAAGATTTTTTTCTGTAGTGTCCACAATCTCCAACTCCAGATCCAGCCGGTCTGCGAGAAGACCCGCCAGCTCCACTTCAAATCCTTCCGGTTTATTGGTCTCCGGAGAAAGATAACACAGTTTGTCAATATTCAGATTCATCCCCACTCGCAAAACACCCTTTTCCACTGTTTTTCCGCCGTCAAAAAGAAAACAGCCGGAAAAGCACAGGCTCATAAACAAAGTGAAGATAAAAAAAAGGAGTCTTCCTGGTCCTTGTCTTTTTTTCATTTGATTTTCTCCAATAGTTGTCATCCTGTCATGAACAACCATACCATGTATATACTTCTTTGTCAACGCAGAGGAAAAGGCTGCCACTTGTAAAAGATTTTTTCAAATGGTATGATAAAGGAAAGCTTTTCAGGGAGGGACTATGAAAAACTGGAATGGAAAACCTTATTACTCTTTTGATTATATGCTGAAAGAGCGTTTTTCTGAAAAAATATACAAAACAGCGCTGAACGGAGGAATGACCTGCCCTAATCGCGACGGCACTCTCGGAACCCGGGGCTGTATCTTCTGCAGTCAGGGGGGATCGGGAGATTTTGCCGGAGACCGCAGGGATTCCATCACCCTTCAGATTGATAAACAGGCGGCAAAACTTTCTCAGAAGCGTAAGGCATCTGCTTTTATCGCATACTTTCAGGCCTATACCAATACTTACGCGCCTGCAGAATATTTAAAAAAGATTTATACTGAAGCTATCCGGCATCCTCTGGTGGCGGCGGTTTCCATTGGCACCCGCCCGGACTGTCTCGGTCCTGAGGTACTGGATCTTCTGGAAGAACTAAACCGGATAAAGCCGGTGTGGGTAGAACTGGGACTTCAGACCATCCATGAACAAACAGCGGAATACATTCGCAGAGGCTACCCGCTGTCCTGCTTTGAGGATGCAGTGAAAGCTCTCCATCAAAGAAATCTGGAGGTTATTGTCCATACGATCCTGGGCCTTCCGGGAGAAAGCCGCAAGGATATCCTGGAAACCATGGAATATCTGAACCGCCAGAAAATCCAGGGTATCAAACTCCAGCTTCTTCATGTACTGAAGGGCACTGATCTTGCGCAGGATTATCTGGATGGAAAATTTTCGGTCTATTCTATGGAGGAATATTTGGATACAGTCATTGACTGCCTTGAACATCTTTCTCCGGATATTGTGATCCACCGTCTCACCGGCGACGGTCCCAAAGATCTGCTTATTGCCCCTCTGTGGAGCAGCAAGAAACGCACTGTCTTAAACGCCCTGCATCATGAGTGCAAAATGCGCGGCGCCTATCAGGGAAGATTATATAAGGAGGATTAAAAATCATGGCAGAACCTCTTACACTTTACAAACTGATGATTCTTTATATGCTGGAAAAATCAGAATTTCCACTGACAAATGCTCAGATTTCCGGATTCATTCTGGATAAAGGATATACCACCTATTTTCATCTTCAGCAGGCTCTTTCAGAGCTGACAGACTCAGAACTTGTAAAAACCAAAACCGTCCGTAATTCTTCCTACTATCAGATCACGCCCCTCGGGAAACAGACTCTTTCTTATTTTGAGGACCAGATTTCCGAAGGCATTAAAACGGACATTGCAAACTTCTTCAAAGAAAATATCATCAAGATCCGGGAAGAACTGTCTGCGGTAGCCGACTATTATAAAGGCCAGGAAGAAGGATATCAGGTACGCTGCCGTCTTCGTCAGGATAAAATTTCTCTGGTAGATCTGACCATAGCAGTTCCTTCAGAAGAGGCGGCAAAGGCCGTCTGTGTAAACTGGAAGGAAAAAAGCCAGAATGCTTATGAAACTCTGATCGAATTTCTTCTATAAATGACGAAAAGGATGTGCTATTTCATGGAGCCGGAACCGTTCCATGAAAAAACCACATCCTTTTTTCTATTTCATCATTTTTTTCAATTCATCCATAAAGGTGTCAATATCCTTGAATTCCCGGTAAACGGAAGCAAATCTCACATAAGCAACTGCATCCAGATTCTTTAATTTCTCCATAACGATCTCTCCGATAACAGTGCTGGGGACTTCCCGCTCTTCTTTATTGAAGACCTCTGTCTCGATCTCATCGATGAGTTCCTCGATCCTTTTTACGGAGATCGGTCTTTTATAGCAGGCCCTCATTACTCCGTTCTGGAGTTTTCCTCTGTCAAACTCCTCACGGCTTTGATCCTTTTTTATAACGATCAGTGGAATATTTTCTATTCTTTCATAAGTAGTAAAACGTCTTCCGCACTCATCACACTGTCTTCTTCGTCTGATAGAATTATTATCCGGTACAGGTCTGGAATCAATGACCCTCGTATTATCCTGATTGCAAAACGGGCACTTCATAGTGTTCCTCCTTATGCAAGAACCGCCTCTGCCAGCAACTTCATATTTTCTTCATCCGCTTCTTTCATCACAGATTTGATGGTCACTACAGGCTCGCAGATGTCAATATCCTTCATTCCTTCAAAATAAGCTTTCATAAATTTTCCTGCCATAGGCGCCCAGGAGCCGTTCTCTACGATTCCCACTTTTCTCTTTCTGTAAGTTTTGATTTTCAGATGATACAGAAAATCCTCCATGCATGGAAACAGGTTTCCGTCGTAAGTTACTCCCATAACTACCAGACGGCTGTAGCGGAAAGCGCTGGAAACAGCCTCAGCCATATCATCTCTGGCCAGATCAAATACACGGACGGTCTTCGCGCCTTTTTCCTGAAGGATCTCTGCCATTCGCCGGGCAGCGTTTCCTGTATTTCCATGAATAGAAGCGTAAGCTACTACAACCCCTTCTTCCTCCGGCTCATAACTGCTCCAGGTCAGGTATTTCCCGATATAATATCCCAGATTTTCTTTCAGTACAGGGCCGTGAAGAGGACAGATCATCTGGATATCCAGAGTTGACGCTTTCTTTAAAAGAGCCTGAACCTGGCTTCCATACTTTCCTACGATATTGATAAAATATCTTCTTGCCTCATCGTCCCATCCTTCTTCGACATCTGAAGCGCCGAATTTTCCAAATCCGTCTGCTGAAAATAAAATCTTTTCTGTCTGTTCATATTCCACCATGACTTCCGGCCAGTGGACCATCGGTGCCATAAAGAACTGCAGGGTATGTTTTCCCAGACTGAGGGTATCTCCCTCTTTCACTACCACACTTCTGGGTGTAAAATCTAATGTAAAAAACTGCGGCAGCATAGAAAAGACTTTTGGATTTGACACTACCTGCATATCCGGATATTTTTCCGCCAGAAGCTGGATATTAGAGGCATGATCCGGTTCCAGATGAGATACTACCAGATAATCCGGTGTTCTTCCATCCAGGACTTTTTCCAGGTTGTCCAGCCATTGCTGCGTGCGGCGTTTATCCACAGTATCCATTACCGCGATCTTTTCATCTAAGATCACATAAGAATTATAAGTAACCCCATTGGGGACTTTATACTGGCTTTCAAATAAATCAATATCTTTATCATCTACACCAATATAAACAACTGAATCTGAAATTTTCATATCATACATAAATCTATTTCCTCCTTGGAGATGTGAAATAATATTAGTACACCGACTTTATTATATATGGATTATAGAAAATTTTCCACTGGTTTTTTAGGAAATTTCCGTTCCCTATAAAAATCTTGACGAAATCAGGGAGGAAGCATACAATGAACCTGAAACAGGAGGTAGCAACATGGAAGAAATCACAAACTATATTCTGGAACAGGTCCAGAATATCCTTGCCATAGACAGTCCCACAGGGTATACCAAAAACGTTACTGACTATCTTATGGCTGAATATGAAAAAATGGGCTATGCCCCTCAAAGAACCGTCAAAGGCGGAGTCTTAACTGATCTGGGAGGAAAGGATCCGGACAATGCCGTATTTCTGGAAGCTCATGTAGATACATTAGGCGCTATGGTATCTCAGATAAAATCCAACGGCCGTCTGGCGGTTTCTCCCTTGGGCGGTATGAACGCCAATAATGCGGAAGCCGAAAACTGCCGGATCATCACCCGTTTCAATGGAATTTATGAAGGTACCTGCCAGCTTGCAGACGCTTCTGTCCATGTAAATGGAAAATATGATGAAACTTCCAGAACTTTTGATGTTATGGAAATCGTCCTGGATGAGAAGGTTTCCGACAGAGAAGGGGTTCTGTCCCTTGGAATCATGGAAGGGGATATCGTTGCTTTCGATCCCAGGACCCGGATCACTAAAAGCGGATATATCAAAAGCCGTTTTCTGGATGATAAATTAAGCGCCGGAATCCTTCTGGGATATGCCAGATACCTGAAAGAAGCAGGCATCTGCCCTGACCGGAAAATCTATCAGCATCTTACCGTGTATGAAGAAGTCGGACATGGAGGAGCCGCCTCTGTTCCTCAAGGGGTAACGGAGATTCTCGCAGTAGATATGGGCTGTGTAGGCGAGGGTCTGAACTGTAAAGAACATCAGGTATCTATCTGCGCAAAAGACAGCGGCGGTCCTTATAATTATGATCTGGTCAGCGAACTGATAAGTGTGGCCAAAAGAGACCATCTGGATTTCGCCGTAGATGTTTATCCTCACTATGGATCAGATGCAGAAGCAGGACTTAGAGCAGGCTATGACGTACGCCACGGTCTGATCGGAGCCGGAGTCTATGCCTCCCACGGATATGAGAGAAGTCATGTGGACGGGGTAAAAAATACCTTTCTTCTGTTAAAAGGTTATTTAGGATAGAGATAGTTTAAAGATTATTAAGAAATTTTCTAATTATTTTATAAAAGTGACATAATTTACTCACATTTCCTTTTTATAATAAATCTCGGATAGTTGATAAACCACTCACTATCTCCCCCCTCAAGTTGAAAAAACCCGGTACCTTGCGTATCGGGTTTTTTTCTGTTGCTTTTCTTACATACAGCAGATATAATGGTCTTATCTTCTTCTCACAAAGTCGGCAGATACCGGCTCTGGGAAGAAATCGGGTGCATATATTTAAATCTATCAAAACTATCATAGAAGAAAGAGGTATGACACTATGACAAGAAAAAAAGTAGTGGTGGCATTAGGCCATCGGGCGCTGGGTACCACCCTTCCTGAGCAGAAAACTGCTGTAAAAACTTCCGCCAAAATTTTAGCAGATCTGGTAGAAGCAGGAGCTGATATTATCATAACCCACAGCAATGCTCCTCAGGTAGGCATGATCCATACAGCTATGAATGAATTTGGAAAAGTACATCCTGATTATACGGCAGTTCCTATGTCTGTATGTTCTGCAATGAGCCAGGGATATATCGGCTATGACATCCAGAACACCCTTCGGGCAGAACTTCTCCGCAGAGGCATCTATAAACCGGTAAGCACCATCCTCACTCAGGTAACTGTAGATCCTTATGACGATGCTTTCCATGAACCTGTGAAGATTATCGGCAGAACACTTACTGCAGAAGAAGCTGAAGCTGAAGAACATAAAGGGAATTATGTAGTAAAGACAGAAGAGGGGTATCGGAGGATCGTAGCAGCTCCCCAGCCGGAAAAGATCGTGGAGATCGACGCCATTAAGGCCTTGTCTGACACAGGACAGATTGTAATCGCCTGCGGCGGCGGCGGAATCCCGGTTCTGGAAAGAAACGAAGAGCTCATCGGCGCCAGCGCTGTTATTGAAAAAGACCTTGCAAGCGGCAAGCTGGCTCAGGCATTAGACGCCGACGAACTGCTGATCCTTACCAGTGTGGAAAAAGTATCCGTAAACTATCATTCTGATTCCGAAGAATATCTCTCTCAGATTTCTGTCCAGGAAGCCAAAACCTATATGGAAGAGGGCCATTTCGGGGACAATACCATGCTTCCTAAGATCCAGGCTTCTGTAGAGTTCGTAGAGGGACATCCTGAAAGACGTGCAGTGATCACTTCTATCGGAAAAGCCAAAGAAGGTTATTTAGGGAAGACCGGAACCATTATCACCGCATAGAAAAAACAATAGGCGGCATGTTTTTCCAAGTATTTTTCGCCATAAATAAAGCTATACATCTGGATGCTTATCGGCATCAGATGTATAGCTTTTTATTTTCTGTCTTTTGTTCCAGGGACTTTCTTCTGAAAGATCCTGTTAATAGTCTTCTGAGGGATCTCAAATACAAAAATAATCCCCAGCACGATGGCTATAGCGATTCCCAGAGTCTCTCTTCCATAGTAAAGACTGAGTTCATTGTTTTCCAGAAGCGTATAATAAATCGTTCTGTAGATTCCGATCCCAGGCACTTCCGGAAAGATCCCTGCAATGAGAAACAAGGTCACCGGACACTTTCTTACTGTGCTTCCGATCCTGGAAGCCAGAGTAATAAATACGGTAGCCGCAAAATTTCCTATAATAGCTCCTGTATCAAATCCATTGATAAAGATCCAGCAGATCAGCCAGCCTGTCCCTCCGATAAATCCGCAGAGGGGATAATGCTCCCTGGGTACAGAGAACAATACAGAAAAGGCTACTGTTCCCACTGCCGCAGCCAGGAACTGTAAGATTCCTTCCAGGATCATAAAAGTATCCCTCCCGTCAGATTGTAGTAAAGGAAATACATGATTCCAACACCCATGGCGATCCCCAGGGCGACCATGAGCGCATCCAGAAACCGGACTCCGCCTCCGATATAATCTCCGTCAGCAAAATCCCGGACTGCATTTACCAGAGAAACTCCCGGAACCAGAGGCATCACAGATCCCACCAGAATACTTCCCGGCGCATTTCCCAATCCCAGCCTGTAAAAAAAGACTGCAAAAAAGGATACGCAGAATCCTCCTGCCAGGTTGGTCACGATCTTTGAAGTCCTCTTTTCTCTTTTACCAAATCCCAGGATCAGGGCATAGAGAAGAAACCCCGAAAGAAAAGCCGCCGCCATATCCTCCAGGTTTCCCCCCAGAAGATAGCAGAAACAGCCGGAACCAACCCCGGAGGCCAGCATCTGCACGATTCCCCGTTTTCCCGGCATATCCTTGATGATCTCCAGTTTTTTCTCAGCTTCCTCCACTGTATATTTTCCTTCTTCAATTTCTCTGGACAGCTGATTCACAGCCGCTATCCTGTGAAGCTTGGCTCCACTTATAGGAATATGTTTTACACTTGCATAAATCTGCCCTTCGTCATTCTCGGCAGTGATAAAAATACCAGTACTCAGAACAAAGGTACTGCATTGCTTGATTCCAAAAGCTTTTGCGATCCTGGTGATTGTCTCCTCCACCCGAAAAATTTCCGCTCCGGCATCCAGCAGGATCCGTCCGGCTTCCATTGCCAGATCCAACACTTCTTTATCATAATTTTCCACTGTCTTGTCTCTCCATAATTTTTTTAACAGAAACGCGGAACCGTCTGTCCGGTCTCAAAGACTGCCGAAACGGTTCCGCGCTTTCTATTTACCTGAAAATAGTAAAGAATAAAATTACGATAATGCCTAATGCGATTCTATACCAGCCAAACACCTTGAAATCATGTTTCTTAATATAACCCATCAGGAATTTAATGGCAAGGACAGATACAATAAAGGATACTGCCATACCTACCACCAGGATTACAACCTCCCAGGAAGTAAAATCAAGTCCGAATTTCACAATCTTCAGCAGACTGGCTCCAAACATCACGGGAATAGCCAGGAAAAAAGTATATTCTGCAGCCAGTGTCCTGGATGCTCCCAGTAAAATACCGCCGATGATCGTGGCCCCGGAACGGGAAGTTCCGGGAATCAGCGCCAGAACCTGAAATACACCGATAAGCAGGGCTGTTTTCCAGGTAATCTCACTGATCGAATTATATTTAACCTGACGTTTTTCATTATAATCCTCTACGATCAAAAACATAACGCCATAGACGATCAGCATTATCGAAACCACAAACCAGTTATTAAATTTTTCTTCGATAAAGTCATTAAAGGGCAGTCCGATGATAATAGCCGGCAGGCAGGAGACCAAAATTTTAAGCCACATGATCATTTTATCGATTTTTACAAACCGGCATAAAACTCCCGCTGCTTTTTCTACTTTGGTCACATTTACATGTTTAGGTTTTTTATTCCGGAAAGGCCACAGGTCTTTCCAGTAAAGCACTACCACCGCAAGAATTGCTCCAAGCTGAATAACTACCATAAACATATCCCAAAACTCCCGGCTTACATCCAGCTTTACAAACTCTTCCACCAGGATCAGATGTCCGGTACTGCTTATGGGAAGCCATTCTGTGATTCCCTCTACGATTCCAAGGAAGACTACTTTTAATATCTCGATAAAGCTTTCCATTCTTCACCCCTTAGATTTCTGCAATGTTCACCAGTTTCAGTTTCTGGATATCTGTATTTTCCAGACTGGTCACCAAAGCTTCTGCTGTATCCAGCGCGGTAAGGACGTTGACGCCTGTTTCAATAGCGTTTCTCCGGATGATAAATCCATCTTTAGATTTTTCTACACCCTGAGAAGGAGTATCAATGACCAGATCGATCTTATGTCCCAGGATCAGATCCATCAGATTAGGAGAAGGCTGCTCGATCTTGTTGGTACGGATCGCTTTCACTCCGTTCTCATTGAGAACTTTTGCGGTGCTTCTGGTCGCATAGATCTTATATCCCAGGTTCTGGAATCTCCGGGCAATAGGGATAATATCCTGTTTATCTTCATCTCTTACTGTAATGATCATATTTTTATATTTAGGAAGGTTCACACCTGCACCCAGGAATGCTTTATACAGAGCTTCATTAAAGCTCTCGGATATTCCAAGACACTCTCCTGTAGACTTCATCTCCGGTCCCAGACTTACATCTGCTCCCCGGATCTTCTCAAAGGAGAATACCGGCATTTTAATGGCATAGTGCTTTGCTTCCGGCTGAAGTCCAGGTGTGTAGCCCAGTTCTTTCAACTTGTGTCCCAGGATCACCTGTGTAGCAAGGGGAACAATAGGGATTCCTGTTACCTTGCTGATGTAAGGTACTGTACGGCTGGATCTTGGATTTACCTCAATAACATAGACCTCTTCTCCACATACAATAAACTGGATATTGATCATACCAAGTACATGGAGAGATTTTGCCAGCTTTCTGGTATAGTCCTCAATAGTTCTCTTTGCACTCTCGCTGATAGTACGGGCAGGATATACAGAGATACTGTCTCCGGAATGGATACCTGCTCTTTCAATATGCTCCATGATCCCGGGGATCAGAATATCCTCTCCGTCACATACAGCGTCAACCTCGATTTCTTTTCCCTGAAGATATTTATCTACCAGGATAGGATGTTCCTGGGCGATCCGGTTAATAATACCGATATACTGTTCCACATCCTCATCATTGATAGCAATCTGCATTCCCTGTCCGCCAAGGACATAGGAAGGACGTACCAGCACCGGATATCCCAGTTCATTAGCCGCCCGGACAGCCTCTTCTGCAGTATATACTGTATGTCCCTTTGGTCTAGGAATATGACACTGTTCCAGGATTTCATCAAAAAGTTCTCTGTCTTCCGCAGCATCTACATTTTCCGCAGAGGTTCCCAGGATCTTCACGCCCATCTTAATAAGCGCCTCTGTCAGCTTAATGGCTGTCTGACCGCCGAACTGTACTACAGCTCCGTCAGGCTTCTCTATATCCACTACGTTTTCCACATCTTCCGGTGTAAGAGGCTCGAAATACAGCTTATCTGCGATGTCAAAGTCTGTACTTACTGTCTCTGGATTGTTGTTAATGATAATGGTCTCATAACCTTCCTTTTCAAAGGCCCAGGTACAGTGTACGGAACAGAAGTCAAATTCAATACCCTGTCCGATACGGATAGGACCGGATCCCAGGATCAGGACTTTCTTCTTGTCAGTTGTTCCGTCTGCCTCGTTCTCTCCTCCATACACAGAATAATAGTAAGGAGTGGTTGCTGCAAATTCTGCTGCGCAGGTATCTACCATCTTATAGGAAGCCGTGATCCCCCACTCTTTTCTCAGATCATGGATCTCATCTGTAGTCTTCCCTGTCAGCTGTCCGATCACATTATCCGGGAATTCGATTCTCTTGGCCTCTCTCAGCAGCTCCTCTGTCAGCTCCTGCTCTTTCAGAGCCTGTTCCATTTCCACCAGGATAGCGATCTTATCAATAAACCAGATATCGATCTTTGTGATATCGTGTATCGTTTCATAAGAAATCTTTCTTCTTACCGCTTCTGCGATACGCCAGATACGCATATCATCTACGATATGAAGCTGTTCTATCAGTTCTTCTTCTGTCAGCTTTGTAAAGTCATAGGACATGAGAGAATCCACATGCTGCTCCAGTGAACGGATAGCCTTCATCAGCGCTCCCTCAAAGTTATTGCAGATACTCATGACCTCTCCTGTAGCCTTCATCTGAGTAGTCAGAGTCCTCTTGGCGCTGATAAATTTGTCAAAGGGCAGTCTTGGGATCTTTACTACACAGTAGTCCAGCATAGGCTCAAAACTGGCATAAGTCTTGCCGGTAATGGCGTTTTTGATCTCATCCAGGGTATATCCCAAGGCGATCTTTGCAGCCACCTTAGCGATAGGATATCCTGTAGCCTTGGAAGCCAGGGCGGAAGAACGTGACACACGGGGATTTACCTCGATAACACAGTATTCAAAACTGTCCGGATTCAGGGCATACTGCACGTTGCAGCCTCCGGTGATCCCCAGCTCTGTGATAATGTTCAGGGCAGAAGTTCTAAGCATCTGATATTCTTTATCTCCCAGAGTCTGAGAAGGAGCCACTACGATACTGTCTCCTGTGTGAACACCTACCGGATCAATATTTTCCATGTTGCAGACAGTGATACAGTTTCCTGCGCTGTCCCGCATTACCTCATACTCGATTTCTTTCCAGCCGGCAATACAACGCTCTACCAGTACTTCTCCCACACGGGAAAGACGGAGACCGTTTTCCAGGATCTCAATGAGTTCCTCTTCATTATTGGCAATACCACCGCCGCTTCCTCCCAGGGTATAGGCAGGACGCAGTACCACCGGATAGCCGATCTTATTACTGAAGGCAATACCGTCTTCCACATTGCGCACCACCAGAGATGCGGCGATAGGCTCGCCGATCTTTTCCATAGTATCTTTAAATTCCTGGCGGTCCTCTGCCTTCTTAATCGTCTCAGAGGTAGTTCCGATCAGCCTCACATTGTGTTCCCTTAAAAATCCTCTCTCCTCCAGCTCCATAGCCAGATTCAGACCTGCCTGTCCTCCCAGTGTAGGAAGCACACTGTCTGGTTTTTCTTTCAGGATCAGCTGCTCTACCACTTCTACTGTAAGAGGCTCTATATAAACTTTATCAGCAATATCTTTATCCGTCATAATGGTGGCAGGATTGGAGTTCAGCAGGACAACCTCAATTCCTTCTTCCTTCAGAGAACGGCATGCCTGGGTTCCTGCATAGTCAAACTCTGCCGCCTGTCCGATCACGATAGGGCCGGAACCGATCATCAATACTTTTTTAATATCAGGATTTCTTGGCATTATTCTGTCACCTCCATCATTTTTATGAAACGGTCAAATAAGTAGCCGGAATCCTGGGGACCAGGGCAGGCCTCCGGATGGAACTGCACAGTAAAGATATTTTTTCCTATATACTTCAGTCCCTCGTTTGTTTTATCGTTTACATTTTCAAAGGCCGGAACTGCTATCTGGGGATCCAGAGTTTCCGTATCCACTACATAGCCATGGTTCTGAGAAGAAATATAAACTCTGCCGGTTTCCAGATCTTTTACCGGATGATTTCCTCCTCTGTGGCCATATTTCATTTTCTTTGTATCCGCACCGGTAGCCAGCGCCATCAGCTGATGCCCCAGACAGATGGCAAAGATCGGAACCTGAGAATCATATAATTTTTTGATTTCTTTGATGATCTCTGTACATTCTTTCGGGTCTCCGGGACCGTTAGAAAGCATGATACCGTCAGGCTGGTCTTTCAGGATTTCCTCCGCTTTTGCAGATGCAGGATAAATAGTGACCTGGCAGCCTCTTTTATTTAAAGAAGCCGCTATATTTTCTTTTGCTCCAAAATCCATCAGCGCAACTTTAGGTCCGTTGCCTTTAAGGATACTCTTCTCTTCGCAGGTAACCTTTTCCACTACTTTTCCTGTAGTATAAGCATGCAGTCTTGGAATCACCTCATCCAGTTTAAAATCCGGATTTGTAGTAATCATACCGTTCATGGTGCCCTTCTCTCTCAAAATCTTTGTAAGAGCTCTGGTATCGATCCCCGCAATGCCTGGTATATCATATCGTTTTAAAAAATTCTGGATTGTATCTTCACAGCGGAAGTTGCTTGGAATACGAGATAACTCTCTTACGATATATCCGTCCGGCCATGGTCTTAAGGATTCCTGGTCTTCGTAACAGATACCATAATTTCCAATCAAAGGATATGTCATGCAGACTGCCTGTCCGGCATAAGAAGGATCTGTAAGTACTTCCAGATAACCTGTCATAGAAGTATTAAAAACAATCTCACTGATGATCTCTTTCTTAGAGCCGATGCTGGTACCTGTAAAGACAGTACCGTCTTCCAGTATCAAAAATGCTTTCATTCTCTCACCTGTCTCCCTTTCTGTT
>DWUX01000043.1 GCA_019120545.1 Candidatus Blautia stercoripullorum
CAGCATGAAGAATGGGCTGGAAAAATTGAAGTAATCAGCAGAGCAAAGATCGAAACACCGGAAGATCTTTCCGTAGCATATACACCGGGAGTTGCTGAGCCATGTAAAGAAATCTCCAAGGATGTAGATCTTTCCTATAAATATACACGCCGGGGAAATATGGTAGCTGTTATTACTGATGGAACAGCCGTTCTCGGACTGGGAGATATCGGACCGGAAGCAGGTATGCCGGTTATGGAAGGAAAATGTGCATTGTTTAAAACTTTTGCGGATGTAGATGCATTCCCGCTGTGTGTACGTTCCAAAGATGTAGACGATATCGTAAAGACAGTAAGTCTTCTGGCAGGAAGCTTCGGGGGCGTAAACCTGGAGGATATTTCCGCACCAAGATGTTTTGAAATTGAAAGAAGATTAAAAGAGTGCTGTGATATCCCTATTTTCCATGATGACCAGCACGGTACAGCTGTTGTTACAGCCGCTGCTCTGATCAATGCTTTAAAGCTGGTTGGAAAGAAATTAGACGATATCAAGGTCGTTACTTCCGGAGCCGGCGCAGCAGGTATTGCTATTATCAAACTGCTGGTAAGCCTGGGTCTGAAGAACGTAGTTATGTGCGACCGTCACGGAGCTATCTACAAAGGCCGTGACAACCTGAATAAGGAAAAAGAAGAGATGGCAGAGATCTGCAACCAGAATATGGAAAAAGGAACTCTGGCAGAAGTGCTGAAAGGCGCAGACGTATTTATCGGAGTTTCCGCTCCTGGAACCGTTACAGAGGAAATGGTTCAGAGCATGGCTGACAAGCCCATCCTCTTCCCAATGGCTAACCCGGTTCCAGAGATCATGCCGGATCTGGCTAAGAAAGCAGGAGCTGCTGTAGTGGGAACAGGAAGAAGCGACTTCCCGAACCAGATCAACAATGTACTTGCATTCCCTGGTATCTTCAGAGGCGCTCTGGACGTACGTGCAAAAGATATCAATGACGAGATGAAGGTTGCCGCAGCTTATGCTATTGCCAGCCTGGTAGATGAGGACAAGCTGTCTCCGGACTATATCATTCCAAACGCATTTGACAAACG
This sequence comes from Candidatus Blautia stercoripullorum, assembly GCA_019120545.1. Classification (GTDB taxonomy): domain Bacteria; phylum Bacillota; class Clostridia; order Lachnospirales; family Lachnospiraceae; genus Blautia; species Blautia stercoripullorum. The sequence goes on from DWUX01000043.1 coordinate 1,080, forward strand.
TGTGTCTAAAGCCGTTGCAGAGGCCGTAGCCGAAGCAGCACGTAAGACAGGCGTAGCAAGAATTTAATTAAAAAAGAAAACTGATACAGAAAAAGGTATGGTATTCCATGCCTTTTTCTTTTTAAACAGAGTTTTAGGAGAAGATTGTCTGACAGTGACAGTCTTCTCTTTTTTTTATAAAGTCATGAAATTCCTTTGTATCAGGTTTTTTGTCACGCTCATAAGATATAGTGTATCCGGATACAATCTAAAATGAGGTGATAGACTTGGGCAAAAATATATTTCAGATATTAGAACAATTTAAAGGAAGTTCTTCTTCAATGTCAGAAAAATTAGAAGCCGAAAGCTGCAGACATTGCGGCTGCAGCTGCCGATGCTGCGGACCAGCTGGACCAACGGGTCCTATAGGTCCGCAAGGCCCCACGGGCCCAGCAGGAATCACAGGTCCGACAGGGGATACTGGTCCAACCGGACCTGCAGGAGCTACCGGAACATATATATAAAGAAAATCCATAGGTTATCAAAAAATGTCGAGTATTCCGGGATTTTATTTAAAAATATAGAAATAATTAATATATTATATATGAATAATTTATTTTACTTTTTAATTAGAAAATGATAAACTTCAACCAACTAAAGTAAGAAAAGTGTTGAGTCACCAAAAAGTTTGGATGATGAGAAAGGAAGGAGGACAATCATGTACAGTATTGATTTAAACAGTGACATGGGTGAAAGCTTTGGCGCATATAAACTTGGCGGAGATGAAGAAATCATCAAGTATGTAACCACTGCTAATGTTGCATGTGGATGGCATGCCGGAGATCCTATGGTAATGGACAAGGTAGTCCGTATGGCAAAAGAAAGAAATGTAATGGTTGGCGCACATCCGGGTTATCCGGATCTGATGGGATTCGGCAGAAGAAAGATGGTTCTTTCCCATGACGAAGTGAAGAATTATGTAAAATATCAGATCGGAGCATTGGCTGCGTTTACCAAAAGTTACGGAATGAAACTGCAGCATGTTGCGCCTCATGGAGCCATGGGAAATTCCTGCCAGTATGATGAGGATATTTCTACCGCAATCTGTGAAGCAATCTGCGAATATGATAAGGATCTGATCGTATATTATTGTGCAGGCGCTGTGCTTGGAGAAATTGCAGAAAGCAAGGGACTGCGTACTGCTTCTGAAATTTTTGCGGACAGGGCATATATGGATGATCTTTCTTTAGTTCCAAGAAAAATGGAAGGCTCCATGATCACTGATGAAGAGATTGCGATTCAGAGATGTGTGAAGATGATCAAGGAAGGTAAAGTTACATCTATTAACGGAAAAGAACTGGATATCAAAGGGGATACCCTCTGTGTACATGGAGACGGCCCGAAGGCTCTGGCCTTTGTTCAGAAGATTCGTGAAAAGTTTGCAGAAGAGGGAATTGAGATCAGACATCTGTAAATGGTTATCATAATTGATACCGGATAAATCAATGGGGATTTAAGCGGGTATAACTGCGTTGATTTATCCGGTGTTTTTCTGTTAAAGGGAAATGTTCAAAATGAGTCTGAAACTCCCACCTCTGGGTGTTGAGTAATAGAACAGTCTCAAAAAAAATGAAAAGAAAGGATGAAAAAAATGAGCAAAGAGACAAACAAAAAGAAATCCTCAGTTGTCAGGAATATGATGATCGCCCTGGTAGGCGGCCTGATCGTGGGCATTGCATTCCTTTTTCTGAGAGAACAGCTGACCAATTCAGGTCATGAGAACGTGTGGAACATTATCAATATGCTTTTGTTCCAGGATATCACAGCGGAAGATGGTGTTGCTTCCCTCGGATTATTCTATATTATCGGCCAGTTGTTTATGAGAGGCTTACAGCTTGCTATTGTACCTTTGGTACTGGTATCTTTGAGCCTTGCTATGTGCAGTATTTCCAGTTCTTCTAAACTGGGAAGGATCGCGGGACGTACGATCCTGGGATTTATTGGATTTTATATTGTAGGAGCCTTTTTCGGAGGACTGGTTGCCTATTTTATGAAAAATGCAGGATTTTTTAATGTTACCCTTCCAAGCGAAGCAGTTACAGATGCGGCGACCATCGATGCATTTAACCCTCTGTCCACAATTCTGGAGGCGGTACCTTCCAACATTACCTCAGCTTTCAGCAGCAATAACAGTATCCTGGCGGTAGTAGTAGTAGCTATTATCATCGGCCTGTGCATGAATGCCCTGGGTGAAAAAACAGATGCACTGAAAAAGGTGCTGGAAAGCGGCAGCCAAGTTATCAACTATTATCTGACTTTCCTGATCAATAAGGTAGGGCCTGTGGCTATTTTCTGCCTGATCTCCAGAACTTTTGCAGTATACGGTACGGAATATCTGGCTCCGGCTGCTGCGTATATTGTTTCTGCTATGATCACACTGTTTATTCTTGTTGTTACCCTTTACCCTATCGGTATCTGGATCACGACCGGACTGAATCCTATCAAGTTCATTAAGAAAATCGCCAAAGTTGGTGTTTTGGGATTCTCCACAAACTCTTCCGCAGCCTGTCTGCCTCTGAATATGAGAACCTGTATCAATGAACTGGGTTGCAGCGAGGAGATCTCCAGCTTCGTACTTCCTACGGGTATGACCATTAACATGAACGGTACCACAGTTATGCATATGTTTGCAGCTGTATTTATTGCAACCAGCGCAGGAATTGATGTGACGCCGGCCAATCTTGTAGTTGTAGCATTCCTGTCTATCTGTGCGGCAATGGGCTGCCCGGCTATTCCGATCGCAGGAACTACTCTTATCGTTACAATCCTTTCAGGAATGGGATGGACTACAGACGCTTGTATGATCGCATACGCTTTAGTCGTAGCTATCAACCGTCCGGTAGAAATGGCCCTTCTGCCTTTGAATGTTATTGGCGATGCAACTGTAAATGTTATTGTAAACAAGAAAGAGCACGAACTGAACGAAGAAGTATACAACAGCTAAATATAAATATTTTTAATATTATTCATATAAAATATGAAGTTGACTTTCCATTATTCCAATGATACCATCAACTTAAGAAAACAGATCATAAAAGTTTTGGAGGAATAATTATGGAGTACAAGACAGCGAAAAGAATGGAAAGTCTGCCGTTTTCCGGGATTCGCGCGGTAATGGAAAAAGCAACGAAGATGCAGCAGGCCGGAGAAAAGGTGATCCACCTGGAAATCGGAAGACCGGATTTTGACACTCCGGAAAAAATTAAAGAGGCTGCTTATGAGAGCCTGAAAGCCGGGCATGTATTTTACACATCCAACTATGGAACTCCGGCTTTGAGAAAAGAGATCGCTAAGTGGGAAACAGAGCATCATGGAGTGAACTATGAGGCTGAAGAAGTTCTGGTAACTGTGGGAGTTGGAGAAGCTACCTATGCTTCAATGGCTGCTTTTCTGGAAGATGGAGACGAGGTCCTGGTTCCCAATCCTGTATGGCTGAATTATATCCACGTTCCCTCATCTTTGGGAGCTACACCTGTTACATATAGCCTGAAGGAAGAGAATAATTATCAGATCGACTTCCGGGAAATGGAATCTAAGATAACGGATAAAACAAAAATGATCGTTATCGTAAATCCAAGCAATCCAACAGGCGGTGTATTCTCAAGAGAAACACTGGAAAAACTCAGTAAGATCGCCATTGAACATGATCTTCTCGTCGTGGCAGATGAGATTTACAGCCAGCTGGTGTACGACGGAACAGAGCACATCAGTATTGCCTCTCTTCCGGGTATGAAGGAAAGAACTATTACTCTGGGCGGATTTTCTAAAGCTTACTCAATGACAGGATGGCGTCTGGGATATATGTGCGCGCCCAAGGAAATCATCGCTGCCTGTGTCAGAGTCCATCAGTATACCATTACCTGTGCATCATCTTTTGTACAGGATGCTGCAGTGACAGCTCTTCGGGACTGCGCTGATGATGTGGAAGCTATGAGATTGGAATATCAGAGACGCAAGGATTATGCGGTAAAAGCACTTAATGAAATTGACGGGATAAGCTGTAATAATCCGCAGGGCGCTTTTTATATTTTTGTAAATATAAAGAGTCTCGGAATGTCTTCCATGGAAGTGGCAGAATATATGCTGGAACACGCAAAAGTTGCAATGGTTCCCGGATCTGCATTCGGATCAGAAGGGGAAGGATATCTGAGATTATCCTATGCCTGCAGCTATGAAGATCTTCAGGAAGCCTGTAAGAGGATCAAAGATGCTGTGTCAGAGTTGAAAAACAAGTAAATCATAATATAAGAAAAGCGGGGAATGGAAATCTTTTGGAAAGATAGACACTCCCCGCTTTTTATTTTTTAGTCAGGATTCATCCAAACTTCTCCCAGAGGAAATTCCCTAAGAGGAATCTGCATATATTCATCCAGAGCATTTTCAAAAAATTCCACGGCTCTTTTGCCGGTGATCTTTGGATAGCGGTGTTTGATCTTATAACAGACCCTGTTAGGCGGTTGATTTTTCAGTTCGCTGATATATAAAGGTCGGAATCGGGCGAACTCCAGGATCACAGAAATCGGAGCAATCATCCAGTTTCCAGGTTTTTTCCACAGCCTGTCCAGAAGAGTAATGGTATCTGCCGAGATATGAGGTCTGGAGGCTGCTGAAAGCCAGCGGTCATGCCATAGCTGATAGTTATCATCCCAGCTCAGAAACAGTTCCAGAGAAGGATCCAGCTCATCAGTATGTACTTTAACAGCCGGAACTTCAGGGGTGTCGGACTGGATCAGATATAACTTCTCTTCAAAAAGTTTTTCTGTAATGATATTTTTATAATGGAGTTTGTGATAGACAAATCCAATGTCTATGTTATGTTCGCTTAATAGACCGTAAAGTTCAGATGAATGATGAGAAGACTGGATATTCAGATCCAGATTGGAATTTTTGCTGAGAAGTCTGTCATAAAGGGGAGTAAACACAGCGATATTCAGACTGTCTGTACAGCCGATAGTCAGCAGCAGGGTCTCCTGATTCCGCTGCAATTCCATGGTTTCTTTCCAGAGCGACATCCACCTCTCTGCAATGGCGATAAATTCTGTGCCTTTGGCTGTCAGTTCTACTTGCTTATGCCCTTTATTTCGGATCACAAGAGAGAAACCGAGCTCGTTTTCAAGAGAGGTGAGACGATGGCTGACAGTGGGCTGGGACAGAAAGAGAAGATCTGCTGTCCGGGTAATACTTCTGGTATTTACAATTGTTAAGAAAGTTTCGATTTCAGACAGATTCATTCTGTATTCTCCTTTGATGATTTATAAAATTTATCTATATTATACAGAGAAATTATTCGTTTTTCAATTATTAAGTTCTGTGCTATGATGAGGACAGATTGAAAGAAAAGAGGTTTTAAAAATGGCAGTAGGATGTAGAATTAGAAGAAATTTTGAGAGACCGGCTAAGGAACTGGTAGAAGCCTTCAGAGGCATTCCTGTAGCAAATATTGACGACAACTGCGGCAGGATCGCTGCCGTTGATGCCAGCATTTACCCGCTGAATCCCAAGGCTCGTCTTCTGGGAACCGCTTTTACGGTAAACGCACCGGCAGGAGATAACCTTCTGTTCCATAAAGCTCTGGATATGGCTCAGCCTGGAGATGTTATTGTTCTGGCAAACAAAGGCAGCATGAGCCGTGCTCTGTGCGGAGAGATCATGAGCAGCTATGCAAAGTCCAGAGGTCTTGCGGGAATCATTATCGATGGATGTGTGCGTGACAGCTATACTTTAAGCCAGATGGACTTTCCGGTATACGCAAAAGGCGTTACGCCAAACGGACCTTACAAAAACGGCCCTGGAGAAATGAATTTTCCGGTATCTTTTGCAGGAATCATTATTAATCCCGGAGATATCATTGTCGGAGATTCTGACGGACTGATCGCTATAAGACCAGAGTTTGCCAAAGAACTGGCTGAAACGGCAAAAGCTTATCATGCCGGAGAAGAAAAACAGATGGAAGGTATCCTTCAGAGAGGCGAATGGCCCCGCCCATGGGTAGACGGAAAACTGGAAGAGGTAGGATTTGAATTTGTAGACTGAGAAGAACATAAAGTATAAAAGTTGTTTTCTGGTAGATTAGGAATGGAGGAAGCCGTTATGGAAACAAAAGCATATAATCCTTATAAAAATATGATAGCAGTACTGGAAGAAGCAGCAGGCAAACTAGGACTGAAACCGGAAGAGTATGAGACACTGAAATATCCGGAAAGAGAATTGACGGTTTCTATTCCCGTAAAAATGGATGACGGGACTTTGAAAGTGTTTGAAGGATATCGTGTCCAGCATAACAGTGCCAGAGGTCCATATAAAGGCGGAATCCGTTACCATCAGAATGCCAATCCTGACGAGGTAAAAGCCCTGGCGGCATGGATGTCCTTTAAATGTGCTGTCGTAAATATTCCTTATGGCGGCGCAAAAGGGGGGATTAAAGTGGATCCCAGCAAATTATCGAGAGATGAGTTGATCAGACTGACCAGAAGATACACTACAAGGATCCTTCCGCTGATCGGTCCGGATCAGGACATTCCCGCACCGGACGTAAATACAAACGGTGAAGTCATGGGCTGGATCATGGATACATACAGTATGTTTAAAGGCCACAGCGTTCCTGGAGTTGTTACTGGAAAACCTGTGGAGATCGGAGGTTCTATCGGACGTTCAGAAGCAACTGGACGAGGAGTTACCATTATTACAGAAAAATGTCTTACAGATCTTGGAATGGATCCTCAGAAACAGACTTACGCGGTCCAAGGTATGGGAAATGTAGGCGGAACAGCGGCAAAGATTTTATATGACGAAGGCAAAAAAGTCATCGCAGTCAGCGACTGGTCCGGCGGTGTCATGAACAGAGAGGGACTGGATATCCCCAAGATCCTGGAATTCCTTTCCGACAGAAACAGATGTCTGAAAGATTATGAAGTTGAAGATGCCGTACATATCACAAATGAGGAGCTTCTGACATGTAACTGTGATGTCTTGATCCCTGCTGCTCTGGAAAATCAGATCACAGAAGAAAATGCCGGCGCCATTCAGGCAAAGGTGATTGTGGAAGCAGCTAACGGTCCTACTACAGTGGAAGCTGACAAGATTTTGGAAAAAAGAGGGATTCTGGTAGTCCCGGACATCCTTGCCAATGCAGGCGGTGTAGTGGTATCTTATTTTGAGTGGGTCCAGAACATCCAGAGCATGGCATGGGATCTGGAGGAAGTAAATAATACGCTCAAAAAGATTATGATGAAAGCATACAAAGATGTGAGGGAGATGAGCCGGGAAAAGGACACTACTATGCGTATGGGTGCCTACATGGTGGCTATAGACAGGATTACAACAGCAGGAAAAATGAGGGGCGGCCCAATTTCTATGGCTTAATGACACAAATGAAAATACAATACTCAAGAAATGGAGGTGCTGTTTATGGATGTAAAATTTCTTATAGCCGGGGACAGAGCAGTGTCTGTTGAATTTGGCAAGGTGATCTGTCTTGAGACAAATGAAAAGGTCCGGATGCTGGAAGAAAAACTTCAAGAATCTCCTATTGACGGCGTAGTAGAAGTCGTCCCTACTTATTGTTCCCTGATCGTTCACTATCGCCCGGAAGTAATATTATACGATGAGCTGATTCAGGCCTTGAAAGAAAGGCTGGAGAATATGCATTCCGTCCAGAAAAAGAAAAAAATCGTGAAAGAGATCCCTATCCTTTATGGAGGAGAGACAGGGCCGGATCTGGAATACTGCGCACAGTTGGAACAGACGTCAACAGAAGAAATCATCCGGAAACATTCAGAACATGAATACTATGTATATATGCTGGGATTTGCTCCGGGTCATCCTTATATGGCGAGATTTAAGGAACCCTACAGTTTTAAGAGAAGGGAATCTCCCCGGGTGAAGATTCCGGCCAGGTCCGTAGTAGTCCAGTTAAATCTGTCAGATCTGATTCCTTTTGAGCAGCCATGTGGATGGAATATCATCGGCAGCACACCTTTGGATATCTGCAATTTCGATAAAGAGGATCCGTTCCTTTTAAGTGCAGGAGACTGGGTAAGGCATGTGCCTGTTACAAAGGAGGAGTATGATCGGATACGGCGGGATGTAGAAAATGGAACTTATCAGGTGAAAACTTATGCGGCTGAGGAGTGAAAGGAGGGGATGATATGGGAATCGTAATTGAAAATGGAGGAGTTCTGACAACAGTTCAGGACGAAGGGCGGTTCGGTTATCAGGCTTACGGTGTTTCTACTTCTGGAGCCATGGACAGTCATGCCTTTCACATTGCAAACCTGTTGGTAGGCAATGAAATGACAGAGGGGGCTCTGGAGATGACTTTTATCGGTCCTGTCCTTCGCTTTACTCAGGATAATATTATTGCTATCACAGGAGGGGATCTGGCGCCTATGCTGGATGGACTTCCATTTCCCATGTATCAGGCAGTTCTGGTAAAAAAAGGACAGAAACTGTCCTTTGGCGGCATGCGGAACGGATGCCGGGGATATATTGCATTTGCCGGAGGGCTGGATGTTCCATTGGTTATGGGAAGCAAATCTACTCTTTTGAGGAATAAGCTGGGCGGAATAGACGGCAGAAAACTTCAGGCAGGAGATGAGATTAATTTTACCAGCCCGAAGACAAAACTCGCCAATATGGAAAAAAGAAAGGTTCCGGTAAAGATCTATCCAGATAAGGAAATTGTTCTTCGAGTGGTTCTGGGCCCTCAGGATGATGAATTTACAGATGCGGGGATCCGGAGCTTTTTTTGGAACAGCGGTGTGATCACCAATGAATTTGACCGGATGGGCTGCAGGATTGAAAGAGAGCCTATCGAACATAAAGGCGACGGAAACATTAATACGGATGGAATCTCTCTGGGAAGCATTCAGGTTCCCGCTAATGGAAAACCGATCATTATGCTTGCGGACAGGCAGAGCACGGGAGGATATGCCAAAATCGGAACCGTGATTTCCGTAGATCTTCCTAAAATCGCTCAGAGCCAGCCCGGCTTTAAAGTGCGGTTTATCCAGGTAGGACTGGATCTGGCTCAGAGTCTCTATATTAGGGAACTGAATAAACTGAAAGAACTGGATAAAAAATTAAACGGATAGAATGGAAAACACAGTAAAACAGAAAGGTGAAGAATAGGATGAAAATAGTTGTTTTAGATGGATATACAGAAAATCCCGGGGATTTAAGCTGGGATGCTTTAAGAGAACTGGGAGAAGTAACAGTATATGACAGGACTTCTTACGAAGAATCTCCGTTGATCGCAGAAAGGATCGGAGATGCGGAAATTGCTGTGATCAACAAAACACCTATCTCCAAAGAGACTATCGATAAATGTAGAAACCTGAAATTGATCGCTGTTCTTGCCACAGGTTATAATGTAGTGGACTATACATATGCAAAGGAAAAAGGAATCCCGGTAGTAAATGTTCCTACCTATGGAACTCAGATTGTAGGGCAGTATGCTTTAGGTCTGCTTTTGGAAATCTGTTCCCACTACGGACATCATGATGAAACTGTCAAAGCCGGAAAATGGGAAAATAATGAAGATTGGTGTTATTGGGATTATCCAATGATTGAGCTGTACGGAAAAACAGCTGGTATTATCGGTCTTGGCAGGATCGGACAGGCAACTGCGAAACTGCTGAACGCACTGGATATGAAGGTACTGGCATATGACACTTTTCAGAGTGAAGCCGGAAAAAAGCTGGCAGACTATGTGACGCTGGACGAACTTTTAGCACGTTCTGATGTTATTTTCCTTCATTGCCCTCTTTTCCCTGCAACAGAAGGAATCATCAACAAGGATAACATTGCAAAAATGAAAGACGGTGTGATCCTTATTAATAACAGCCGCGGTCAGCTTGTAGTAGAGCAGGATTTGGCGGATGCTTTAAACAGCGGCAAAGTATATGCGGCAGGACTGGATGTGGTTTCCACAGAGCCGATCAAAGGGGACAATCCTCTTCTGAAAGCGAAAAACTGTATCATCACGCCTCATATTTCCTGGGCTGCACAGGCTTCCAGACAGAGGATCATGGACATTACAGTAGAAAATATCCGTTCTTTCCTGAATGGTAAAACTATGAATCAAGTAAATGCCTGAGAATAGAATAGGTGAAAAAGACATTCCATATCAAATAAGAAAGATGCGGAGTGTCTTTTTTTATGGAAACATTGCGGTGTTCCAGATGAAAATGCAGCTCTTTTCATAGGACGATCTTCTGTCTTCATAAGATAGACAGGAGGTGATTTTAGAATGGTAGAAAGGGATAAGCGTTTTTTCAAAATAGGAGATATGACAGTTGAAATGAAATATTCTGAAGAGGGTCCTTCTTTTCAGGACGCGTTGGATTCTTTTCTCTGCCGCAAAAAAAGAGGATTGGAGATAGGATGGTCTTATGGGGAGAAAAAGCCGTATTCAGACAGAGGATAAAAAGAATGCTGAAGGAAACAGAGGATGGAAGATTGGAATTTATATCCGTTTATCCAAAGAGGATGCCGGATCGGGAAATGAATCAGAGAGTGTGATAAATCAGAGAAAGATCAATCTTGAATTTGTAGAAGAAAAATTCAGACAGGAATTATATGAAATCGTAGGAACATATGTAGATGATGGACATTCAGGAACCACTGAGGATGAAAGACCGGCTTTTCAAAGGCTTTGCCAGGATATTGAGATGAGGAAGATCAATTGTGTGGTATGTAAAACATTATCCAGAGCATTCAGAAATTATGCAGATCAGGGAAAGTTTCTGGAACAGTTTTTGCCGGCTTGGAACTGCCGGTTTATTACAGTCGGTAATCCGCACATAGATACTATGGAGGATCCGGAATATATGCAAAATATGGAAATTCCCATTAATGGTCTGATGAATGACCGCTATGCGGCTAAAACCTCTGAAGATGTCCGAAGGACTTTCCAGATCAAACAGAGTAAAGGAGAATTTATCGGAGCCTTTGCCCCTTATGGATATCTGAAAAAACCGGAGAATAAAAATGCCCTTGTGATAGACAAAGAAGCGGCAGAAGTGGTCCGGAGGATCTATGAACTTTTTCTGGAAGGCGTCAGCCAAAGCGGTATTGTACGTTATCTGAATGAACATGGGATTTTATGTCCGGCACTTTATAAAAGAGAAAAACAGGGAATGAAATACCAGAATCCCTATTTTAATCCTGCGGAGGATCCTCTCTGGAGTTATTCTACAGTACATAATATCCTGAAAAATCCTGTGTATTGCGGAGATATGGTACAGGGACGATCTAAAGTAAAAAGCTACAAAGTGCATATTCAGGAGCCGGTTCCGAAAGAAAAATGGGCTGTTGTGAAAAATACTCATGAAGCTATTATTCAGAGAGAAATCTTCAATAGGGTCCAGGAACTTTTGAAAAGAGATACCAGGACTTCACCCCGAAAAAACTCTCTGTATTTGTTCAGCGGATTCCTTCGCTGTGCGGATTGTGGGAGAGCTATGGTGCGCAGTGAAGTAAAAGGGAATGTGTATTATTACTGCAGCACTTATAAAAACCGTTCTAAAATAGCATGTACTAAGCATACTATCCGCCATAATAATCTGGAAGAAGCTGTGTTGACCGGGATAAACATGCAGATTCATTTACGGACGGATCCGGCGGAAATCCACCGCCGCCTTTTGAAATCTCCGGAAAGGTCTGTAAAAAGAGAAATACTAAAAGAAATAATCGGCCAAAATAAAGTAGAAATAGACAGAATTATGGGATACAGAAGGGAAATTTATCAGGACTGGAAAGACTGTACGATCACCAGAGAGGATTTCCTGCAGATGAGAGAAATTTATGATGGGAAGATTAAAAGTCTGGAAGAAAAAATAAGGACTTGTAAAGAAGAGATGAAGAAAAAAGAGAATCTGGAAAATCCGGCGGATCCGTACTTGCATGATCTGAAAAAATATGGAAACATAAAACGGATTTCCAGGGAACTTTTGACGGAATTTGTAGATTTTATTGAGGTATATGAGAAAGGTAATATCTGCATTAATTTTCGATTCTCTGAAGGAAAAGAACTGTTCTGTAAAAAGGGTGCAAAAAGTTCCTATTAACTGCAAGAGTTTTCTTATTTTATAAGGAGCCACCGGAGCTATTGGCCCGACAGGGGCTACAGGTCCAGCCGGCCCGACAGGAGCTACAGGTCCGACAGGGGCTACAGGTCCCACCGGTCCGACAGGGGCCACAGGTCCAGCCGGCCCGACAGGAGCTACAGGTCCCACTGGTCTGACAGGAGCTACAGGTCCAGCCGGCCCGACAGGAGCTACAGGTCCCACAGGT
>DWUX01000044.1 GCA_019120545.1 Candidatus Blautia stercoripullorum
CGCTCTTTGGGAAGAGGAGAGATGGACTGGCGTGAAATGTATAAATAAATGGAAACTTTCTGTTTTAAAAAAAGAAGACAAGGGGAATTTTTTTAAAAACCTGAAGAAAAAGCCAGGAAAAAAAATGATTTTAGGAGGAAGTATTTTAGGTGTCCTTCTTCTTGCAGGAATCATTTTTTTAGTCCTTTTCTTTCAAAAAAGAAGTTTTGATGAACCTTTTCCTTATGAGAGATCTGCCCGGCTGCGGGGTAATCCTGTTCCGGAATCAGCAATGGTTGAAGAGGGAATGGCGTCGGAGCTTTGCGTAGGAAAAAGCGATAACTCTATGGATGGAATAGAGGGTCAGGAAGGGGAAATGGCTGGTCTTTTTGATATTCGAAATGGAAATATTCCGTTTTCCAAGGCACTATATCAACAGAAATCAGCCGGACGTCTAGGACAACTTATGACTGTCCTGATAGCTTACGAAACGTTTAATCTGGATACCAGCGTGACTATTCAGCAGGAAGATCTGCCTGCCAGTCTGGACAGAACCTGCGGTTTATCGGCAGGTGATGTGATCCCCGCCAGACAGCTTTTAAATGCAGCTGCAGTTTATTCAGCGGAAGATGCCTGCCTTGCCCTTGCCAGAGCTGTAGGCGGAAGTACAGAGTCTTTTGTAGAAAGTATGAACAGCCGGGCCGGGGAACTGGGCATGATAAATACTAATTATACAAATCCTGCAGGCATTCAGGAAGATGAACAGTATACTACTGTATATGACACCTATCTTCTCCTTAATGCTATTCTGGGGCATCCGGATCTGACGAATGTCCTGGGACTGTCTAATTATACTTTAGACTATAACAATTCCGGCGGAGACAGAAAACAGCAATGGCTTGACGGAGATAATCTCTATGTTACAGGCATCGTATCTCCCCCAAAAGGAATTACAGTATTGGGAGGAAAGCTTTATGTATCTGATTCAGACAATTATGGAGCTCTGCTGGTCCAGGATCATTATGGAAATCCCTATGTGGCTGTTGTACTTAATACAGAGAATCAGGCAAATATGTATGAGAGAATGGGGCAAATGCTGAAATCTATCAGTGAATCGTAAAAAAATACTGATTTTTTTGAATTTACCATTGTATTTTTGAACGATATGCACTATAATTATTTCAACAATAACCACGTTTTTAGTAAAAATACATATTACGTGCGGCTAAGGAGGAAATTGCGATGGTTCAGTTAATTGTAGGAGAAAAAGGTAAAGGAAAAACAAAGGAACTTCTGGATAAAGTAAATAAAGAAGTGAAGGAAGCAAACGGTACATTTGTTTATCTGGATAAAAGCAGAAAACATATGTATGAATTAAATAATAAGGTACGTCTCATTGATATGTCTGAGTATGACATTCAGAACAGCAGTGAATTTTTAGGATTTATATCCGGTGTTGTTTCCCAGGATAACGATCTTGAGAAAATGTTTCTCGACAGTTTCTTAAAGATTTCTAAGATGGAATCTGATGACGGAGAACTGGGAGAGGTTCTTGATCGCTTAGACACAATGGGAAAGAAATACGGAGTTTCCTTTGTTGTGAGTCTTTCTAAAAACGAAGAGGATTTACCAGAAAATGCAAAGAGCATGGTTTTGATTTCCCTTTAAACCGCCTCCCTTTATATGAAGAAAATATGAAAATACGGTTGAGAGCCGCCCCTGATCGGGGCGGCTTTGTAATTTCAGAATCAGGCTGTCTCGTTAGAAACTATGGTCAGTCATTTTCTGAGAAAGAAGAAATCCTTCCAAATAAGCTGAGAAGATATAATCCACAGATTCCCACCAAAGCATATATTATCCTGGAAATCCATGTCATATCCCCGAATAAAAAGGTGACCAGATTAAAGCGAAAGAATCCAATAAGCCCCCAGTTAACCGCTCCAATAATACTTATGATCAGGGCGGTATAATCTAAAAATTTACTGTTCATAATTGCTGCCTCCTTTATCATTTTCTATTATTTCCACAGAACAGAGTTTTATACAAAAAATCCTATTGTGAATCTGTATTGAAAATGGTAGAATGTAAGGTAGTCCATAAAAAACCTCAGGTTTGTAAAGGAGAGTTATATTGTCGGACAACAAAAAATTTTCAGGAACGATTAAAAAAATTTTTACATCAGTTGGAAAATTGCTGACTTTTAATATTACTACGATCATGTTTGGAGCGCTGCTTTTATATATGATCATTACAGTAGTTTTATATGCCACCTCTGATCATGTAACTTCTTATCAAGTTACAGCAGGACCGCTGAGCAAGAATCCTGTGTGCACAGCTCTTGCCCTGCGGTCTGAAGAAATAGTGACAGCAGAAAGTTCGGGTTATATCGAATACTATGCTACCGAAGGAATGGAAGTACGTCAGGCAGGCTCAGTCTACAGCATAGCCAGTGAAAAACAGGACAACGAACCTGTTACTTTATCTGATGATCAGATTGAAGAGGTGCGCTCCAGTGCAGAACAGTTTTCCTATGCCTATAACAGTAATAATTTTTATGACACATATAGTTATAAATATCAGATCAGAGGTACGATCCTTCAGGCTGCAAAAGAAACGGAAGACAGCGTAGAAGCTGCCGGAGGCAGCTCCGATACAGCGGATAGAGAAGAAACATCTGCAGGCACCGATGATGACTCTGATGCAGTTGCCGGAAATACCGCAGATAAAGTGATTTCTGTGGGAAATCAGGATGTATATACAGCCCCGGAAGCAGGCATCGTAGTATATTCTTCAGATGGATATGAAGAAAAAACTGCAGATACCCTGACAGAAAACGATTTTAATCAGATGTCTTATCAAAAAGAAAATCTGATCACGGGAGGAAAGATAGAAAAAGGAGACTCCGTATATAAGCTTATTACCAGCGAAAACTGGACCTTAATGGTCCCTCTTACAGATAAAATGGCTGCTTCTCTTGCAGGACGGGAATCCATTCAGGTAAAATTTGTAAAGGATGGAGAAAGTCAAAACGGTTCTCTTTCAATTATAAATGTCGGAGATCAGAAAGTCGCTCAAATTGAATTGGTAAACGGAATGACACGTTATGCAGAGGATCGTTTTCTGGAAGTAGAATTGGTCATTAATACTCAGAGCGGACTGAAAATACCTGTCAGCTCTATTGTAGAAAAGGAGTTTTATACAGTCCCCAGAGAATTTTTGACTTTAGGCGATAATGGAAACAGTCAGGGCTTTATCAGAGAAACCAGTTCAGGAGACGGCGACTCTACGGAATTTGTAGAAGCTGCCATTTACAGACAGGTAGATTCTCAGGGGAATGAGATTACTGCAGAAACTCAGGATGATTCCGGAGGATTGTGCTATGTAGATATGGATACTCTAAACGAAGGAGACGTCCTTCTGAAACCGGATTCTGGGAAAATCTTCACTGTTGGTAAAAAAGATAACCTTCAGGGAGTTTATAACATTAATCAGGGATATGCTGTTTTCAGACAGATTAAAATACTTGATCAAAATGAAGAATATTGTATTGTTGACCAGGGTACTTCTTACGGGCTGCGTGCTTTTGATTACATTGTACGCGATGGAAGCAGCGTAAGTGAAGAGGAAATTTTGTATTCTGGTTCCAATTAGTTAATGCACTTAGAAAGGAAGAAACAAATGGGAGTCTGTGAGAATTATAAAGTTATCGAAAAAAAGGTAGAGCAGGCCTGTATCAGAGCAGGCAGGAAAAAAGAAGATGTTACGCTGATCGCAGTAAGCAAAACAAAGCCGATATCTATGATCCAGGAGCTTCTGCCTCTTGGAGTAAGAGACTTTGGAGAAAATAAGGTTCAGGAACTGACTGAAAAGGAAGAATTGCTGCCAAAAGATATCCGCTGGCATATGATCGGACATCTTCAGAGAAATAAAGTAAAATATGTGGTAGGAAAAGCCTGCATGATCCACTCCGTAGACAGTCTGCGTCTGGCGGAAGAAATAAGTAAAGAAGCTCTTAAGAAACAAATTTCTGTACCTATACTGGTAGAAGTAAATGTAGCGGGAGAAGAAAGTAAATTCGGTGTTTCTGTTCAGGAGGCGCCGTCTCTGATTGAACAGATCTGCTGTCTTCCAGGACTCCAGGTAAAAGGTCTAATGACCATTGCGCCTTATGTGGAAGATCCTGAAGAAAATCGCATAGTTTTCAGAAATTTAAGGAAATTAAGTGTTGACATCAGAGAAAAAAACTTTGATAATGTTACTATGGACATTCTCAGTATGGGAATGACAGGTGATTATGAAGTCGCCATCGAAGAAGGTGCCACTCATGTTCGGGTAGGAACAGGCATTTTCGGAGAAAGAAATTATAATATATAAGAATAGGAAATGGAGATTTGAATATGAGTTTCTTAGACAAATTTTTAGATGCAGTTAAAGTGAATGATGATTTAGACGATGACGATTTCTTAGATGAAGCTGATGATGATTTTGAAGATGAAAAACCCAAAAAAAGATTTTTCCAGAAAATAGATGATGATTTGGACGATGCTTTTGACGATGAACTTTCTGCGCCCAAAAGCAGTAAGAAAGAAAAAAAGGAAAAGAAGACAGGTTCTGCTTCAAAATCATCTAAGCAGTCCAGAACGCCAAAAGCCCAGAGTTCTGCCAGCAAGGTTACTCCAATGTACAGTGTAAATAAGAAGAGGACTTCCGCGCCAGCTTCAGCTGTCTCAAATAATGAGGTATGCGTAATAAAACCTAAGCAATTTGACGAGTCTACAGAAATTGTAGATGCGCTTCTTGATAATTGTACAGTAATATTGAATTTGGAAGGACTGGATATTTCTTTAGCTCAGCATATTATTGACTTTACTGCAGGAGCCAGCTATGCGATAGAAGGAAATATTAAGAAGGTTTCTTCTTATATCTTTATTCTTACACCAGAAGGTGTCGATATTACCGGCGACTCTCAGGAGTTTTTAAACGACATTGCCGGTTCCGCCTCCATTTATGAAGGGTTTTAAGTGAAAGCCATGGAAAAAGAGGATTTATTTGAAAAACGTATGATGGAATTAGGTAAGAAAGCCTACTATAGAGGCATTCTTACCTTTTCCGATTTTCTTGATCTGAATCAGCAGAATATTCTTCACAGCCTTACCTTTTCCGATACAGGAATAAAGGTAAAAATGTTTGGAGGCTATGAATCAGCGGAGCGTCAGATGGCGGCATTCGTCCCTGATGCTCTTTCTTATGAACAGGATTATCCTATATCCTGTATAAAAATAGAACCTTTAAGTAGAAAATTCTCTGATGATCTGACACACAGAGATTATCTGGGGGCTATTTTAAATCTTGGGATTGACAGAAGCAAAATAGGAGACGTTCTTACAGATCAAAATTGCGGTTATGTATTTTGCCACGATTCCATGGCGGATTTCCTTTCAGAAGAGCTTTCCAGGATTCGTCATACTTCTGTGCGTGCCCGCAAACTTTCCCTGGAAGAGCCGCTTCCCTCTCCAAAGAGAGAACCTGTTTCCGGTACTGTGGCCTCGCCTCGTCTGGACAGTATCATTGCACTGGCTTTTGGAAATTCCAGAAGCAGCATAATCGGGCTCATAGAAGGGGGAAAAGTTTTTGTAAACGGAAAATCCATTCTTTCTAACGGATATGGGATAAAAGAAGGAGATATCGTGTCCGTACGCGGAAAGGGAAAATTTCAATTCGGATCAGTGACAAATAAAACAAAAAAGAACCGATATCATGTAATATTATATCGTTATTGTTAAAGGAGACTGATAAATATGACAGAACAGAGACTGCTGGTAAAAAGAGAGGGGGATTTTACATATCCCATTGCCTTTCACAAAGATTTCACCTCATTGACTCAGGAAATACAGGATCTTCCTAATCATGGAACAAGACTTTGCATAATAACAGACAGCAATGTGGCCCCCCTTTTTCTGGAAAGTGCAGCGGAGGCCCTGAAAGAAACAGGAAGAGAAATCTATACTTATATTCTTCCTGCAGGAGAACAGAACAAAACTCTGGAAAATGTTCAGGGGATATATGAATTTCTGATAAAAAACCATTTTGACCGAAAAGATCTTCTCGCGGCATTAGGAGGCGGAGTTGTGGGGGATATGACAGGTTTCGCAGCCGCCACTTATCTGCGGGGAATTGATTTTATACAGATTCCTACCACGCTTTTAGCTCAGGTGGATAGCAGCATAGGGGGAAAGACAGGAGTAGATTTTAAACAGTATAAGAACATGGTAGGAGCCTTCCACCAGCCTCTCCTGGTATATTTGAATGTTTCAACCCTCAAAACCCTGCCAGACTCAGAATTTGCCTGCGGGATGGGTGAAATCATAAAACATGGACTGATCCGCAGTCTCGAATACAGCCAATGGCTTACTGAACACAGCAAAGAAATCCTTGAAAGAAAAGAAGACATCTGTCAGAGCATGATCTATCAAAGCTGTATGATAAAGAAAACCGTGGTTGAAAACGATCCTACTGAAAAAGGAGAACGGGCAGTGCTGAATATGGGACATACAGTAGGCCATGCGGTGGAAAAACTGAAAAATTTCTCTATGGCCCATGGTCAATGCGTCGCTGTGGGATGCATGGCTTCTGCTTATATTTCTCTGAAGAGAGGGTGGATCACCCAGAAAGAATATGAAAAGACGGCCGAACAGCTGAAGCTTTTTGGTCTTCCACTATACATTAACGGCCTTTCGGCAGAGGATATTTTAACTGCTACAAAGTCAGATAAAAAGATGGACAAAGGACATATTAAATTTGTGCTTATGAAAGAGCCCGGCAATGCTGTGGTGGATAGATCTGTGACAGACCAGGAACTTTTGGAGGCTATCGAAAGCATAAGGATAGAAAATCAGGAGGTACTGTAAAGATATGAAAGCGGAAAAGAAAAGACTTATGACCTTTGTCTTCTATCTGATTTCCACGGCAGTCCTAGTGGCCTTTGATCAGTGGACAAAGGCTCTGGCTGTCAACGCTCTGAAGGGTCAGAAGGATATAGAATTGATTCCCGGAGTTTTGTCTTTCCATTATCTGGAAAATACAGGGGCCGCATTTGGTATTTTTCAGGATCAGAAAATTTTTCTTTTAGTTCTGACTACAATTATCATTCTGTGTGTGTGCTATGTACTGTGGCGGATTCCTTCTGACAGAAAATATATTTTTTTAAAAATTCTCTGCTTTATGGTGACTGCAGGAGGGCTCGGCAATCTTATTGACCGGGTCCGGTTGAATTATGTGGTAGATTTTATTTATTTTTCCCTGATTGATTTTCCTGTGTTTAATGTGGCGGATATTTATGTTACTACAAGTATGATCCTTTTGTTTATTGCAGTTCTTTTTTATTATAAGGATGAGGATTTTCAGTTTTTAAAATGGAAGAGAGAAAAATGAAACGTATATGTTTACAGGCAGATCCTTCCTGGGCCGGAGAAAGGATCGATAAATTTTTGGCGGAAGTAATGGAGGATTACTCCCGCTCTTTTTTGCAGAAGCAATTTAAAGAAGGCAATATTACTGTTAATGGAAAAGCGGCCAAAGCCAGTCTGAAGGTATCGGAAGACGATGAGGTTGTGGTTTTTCTTCCTGAGAATCAGGAACCGGATATCGAGCCGGAAAACATCCCTCTGGACATTCTTTATGAAGATGACCAGCTTCTGGTAGTCAATAAACCAAAAGGAATGGTAGTCCATCCCAGTGCCGGTCATTACAGCGGTACCCTGGTAAACGCATTAATGTACCACTGCAAGGACAATCTTTCGGGGATCAACGGCGTACTTCGTCCGGGAATTGTCCATAGGATTGATATGGACACTACAGGAGCTCTGGTAGTATGCAAAACGGATATTGCACACCAGAGCCTGGCAGAACAGCTTAAGGTACACAGCATTACCAGGAGGTACCGGGCGATTGTCCATGGAAATATAAAAGAAAATACAGGAACCATTGAAGGAGCTATCGGACGTCATCCTGTAGAAAGAAAAAAAATGGCTGTCAACGTGCGGGGCGGAAAAGAAGCAGTCACTCATTTTAAAGTCCTTGAACGGTACGGAAGCTATACTTATATAGAATGCAGGCTGGAAACCGGCAGAACCCATCAGATTCGGGTACATTTATCCAGCGTCGGACATCCTCTTTTGGGTGATACTTTATATGGCCCGAAAAAATGTCCTTTTCCTTCTCTCCAGGGACAGACCCTCCATGCCATGATACTTGGATTTATACATCCGACAACGAAAGAATATATGGAATTTACTGCTCCGCTGCCGGAATATTTTGTAAAACTTCAAAGAAAATTAAAAGGGATCTGCTAAAACTCTTAAAATTATTAGATTTACTGACTAAAATTTGTTAATTATCTATACATTTTCTTCAAAATAGATTATAATAAAAGTTATAAAATATTCGGGAGAGGAGTGTATGGTATGGCAGCAAATACAGTAGTTACAATTGCCCGCCAGTATGGCAGCGGCGGACGGGAGATAGGGCTTCGGCTGGCGGAAAAAATGGGTGTGAAATGTTACGACAAGGAGCTGCTGGATCGTGCAGCCAAGGACAGCGGAATATGTCAGGAATTGTTCGAACATCATGATGAAAAACCTACAAACAGTTTTCTTTATTCACTGGTCATGGATACCTATTCCTTTGGCTATTCCTCAGCGGCTTTTACAGACATGCCTATTAATCACAAAGTTTTTCTGGCTCAGTTTGACGCTATCAAAAAAATCGCAAGCGAGGAATCCTGTGTTATGGTAGGAAGATGTGCTGATTACGCTTTGGCAGATAATCCCTGCGCCATCAGTGTTTTTATCCACGCAGATATGGATAAAAGAATTGACCGTATTTCCAGGAAGTACGAATTATCTGCATCGGCAGCAAAAGACAGGATTCAAAAAACAGACAAACAGAGAAGCAGTTATTATAATTATTACACCAGCAAAAAATGGGGAGACGCCAACAGTTATCATTTATGTCTGGACAGCGGAATCCTGGGAATTGAAGGCTGTGTGGAGATGATCCTGAAAGCTATTGAAGTTAAAGATGCCGCAAAACATATTCATAAGTAAAACAAAAAAGTGCTGTATTTGATGCAGCACTTTTTTTATCCGAATTTTATAAAATAACTTCATCCTTTTCCAAGAGGATGCCATCCGTTAATGTTGCTGTTGAGGATTGCCGTAAACATCCGTTCCTTTGTGCCGGGATTTTCTTTTGATATATCATGAAGCAGTTCTTTTGCATATTGACGTTTGGTGTATCCGTCTACGGGGCAGGGGCTTTTTTCAATCTCAATCCCATACTTATTTTTAAATCCGATCACATCTGCCTCATCTACGAAAAGGAGAGGGCGGATGACAGTCAGATCCATACGGTCCAGATAAGTTTTTGGAGAGAAGGTATGGAATCTTCCTTCATAGATCAAAGACAGAAGCATCGTTTCTACTACATCGTCCTTATGATGGGCATAAGCAACTTTATTGCAGCCTAGTTCTTTTGCTTTTGTATTCAAAGCGCCTTTTCTCATCTTTGCGCAGAGAGAACATGGATTACTTTCTTTACGTTCCTGAAAAATAATGGGAGCGATTTCCGTTTTTACCAGATGAAAAGGCACATTCAGCTCTTTGCACAGATTTTCAATTTTATCTGCCTGGAATCCAGGGTGTCCCAGATCAACAGTGATCGCCTCTATGGTAAAAGGATTAGGGTAGAAGCGCATCAACCCATGAAGTGCATACAACATAGTGAGACTGTCTTTTCCTCCTGAAACTCCTACGGCAATCTTATCTCCGGAATCGATGAGATTAAATTCGTCAACAGCCTTTCTGGTCAGACTCAATAATTTCTGTAATTTCATATCATTTTATTCCTTTCAATTACATACGCAGGTTCTCAACTAAAACCTTATGAATCATACCACAGAAACGAAAAAAAGAAAACAAAATTCATGGAGAATTATGCTATAATGATTAAGCTGCTACGCAGTATAAGAAAAATATGCCATAAAGCTTTTGGCAACGGAAGAAAACGAAAAGAAAGAGGGCAGAAGAATGAAACTTGTAATCCAAAAGGTCAGCAGTGCGTCTGTGGAAGTAGAAGAAAAATGTGTGGGAAAAATCGGAAAAGGATTCCTGGTATTGGCCGGCATCGGGCAGGATGATACCAGGGAAACAGCGGATCAGTATATTAAAAAAATGGTAAATCTGAGGATTTTCGAGGACAGCGAAGGAAAGACCAATCTTTCTCTGGCTGACGTAAAGGGAGAAGTGCTGATCGTTTCCCAATTTACATTGTATGCAAACTGCAGAAAAGGAAACCGTCCCAGCTTTGTAGAAGCCGGAGATCCAAAGATGGCTGAAGAATTATATGAATATATGATCCAGAAGATCAAAGAAACTGTTCCAGTAGTCCAGACTGGTATATTTGGGGCAAAAATGAAAGTTTCTCTGGTAAACGAAGGTCCATTTACCATTATTCTGGATGAAAATACTTTTAAGCACAAAAGGGATAGAGTGTAGATAATTTTCCATATGGTATGAAAATTTTGAGAAAAGAGTACCACAGAAACGGGTTCTGAATTCCAGATTAGTTTAGCGGACAAATACAGATTTATCCGAAAAACTCTGGTTTTTTTTCTGCATCTGTGGTAAACTACTCTCAAAACAAGGATTTTGGGAGGGATTTTATGGGAAAGCCAATGACCTATCGTGAACAGGAAAAAATTGAAAATACAGTAAAACTCCGGGAATTCCTTCAGGAACTTCCCCCATATGTCAAGGATTATTTTCGGGCCAAGGAACCGACTACTTCAGACAAAACCCGTTTATCTTACGCCTACGATCTGCGGGTTTTTTTCCGGTTTCTTCAGGAATCAAATCCTTCCTTAATGTCCAAACCTATGACTGATATTTCCATTGAGGATCTTTCCAGTCTTCAGCCTGTAGATTTCGAAGAATTTCAGGAATATCTCAAGGCCTATAAAGGCCCGGACAACAAATTGGAAACCAATTCCCGCACCGGGATCGCCCGAAAAATGTCCTGTCTTCGGAGTTTTTACGACTATTTGTATAAAAGAAAGTTACTTTCATCTAATCCAGTGCGTCTTGTAGATATGCCGAAAATTAAAGAAAAGGCCATAATACAGCTTGATCCTGACGAGGTAGCCAGTCTCCTGGATTATATAGAAAATTATGGGAAACAGCTTTCCGGGGTAAAACTTTATCACTATAATAAACAAAAGTACCGGGACATTGCAATAGTTACTCTTCTATTAGGAACAGGCGTTCGTGTTTCGGAATTGGTAGGATTGAATATATCAGATATTGATTTTAAGAATAACGGGATCCGGATCCTCCGGAAAGGAGGAAATGAAATGATCGTATACTTTGGAGATGAAGTCGAAAAAGCTCTGAAAGATTACCTGGAAATTTCCAGAAATGCCATCACTCCCCTCTCCGGCCATGAAGACGCTCTGTTCCTTTCCGGCCAGAGAAAAAGAATCAGCGTGGACGCCGTAGAAAAAATGGTAAAGAAATATGCCTCCGCTATTTCTGCCAAGACTATCACCCCTCACAAGCTCCGCAGCACCTATGGAACGGCCCTTTACCGGGAGACTGGGGATATTTACCTGGTGGCCGATGTTCTGGGCCACGCAGACGTAAATACGACGAAAAAGCACTATGCCAAATTAAGCGACGCCAGAAGGCGGGCTGCTTCTAAGGCCGTGACACTACGGGAAAAGTTAAATTAGGAACCAAAATGGGCTGCTGTAAAGGAACCCCATATCAGCGATACGGCATTTACGGCAGCCCATCTCCTATCAATTTTTACATTCCAATAAGATCAAACTGCTCAAAGGAAACTACGACCTGATAATCCTTTTTCGGATTCGGGTATTTGATCTGAACAGATTTCAGTCTCTGGCTGTAATACCAGCCAAAGTCCGCTGCCTCAAATTTTTTCCTGTGAAGGAAGTGAGGAACCTCTTTGCCCTCTACGGTTACCCAGTAAGGGGATTTTTCTCTGTGGATCATATCGATCTGGATATCTTCCACAGTAGTCTCATAATTTCCTTCATTGCGGAAGGTAAGGGTAGTCTTCTCTCCTGCTTTCATGGTAATAAAGGTTTTCAGGAATACGCCCTTTTCATAATCCATGGTAAGACCGTCGTCTTCATATAATGTAAAGGCTCCGTCACGTCCTGCCTCGCAGAGGATGGAAAGACCGGTAACTGTCTGGGTGGTAAAATTATCCATCTGGTTAAGGGCCATAGGGATAATACCGCCGCTTTTGATAAACAGCGGGATACTTCCAAGGTCTACATCCAGTTCTGTGGTCTCTCCGCCTTCATAGGGCATTCTGGTATAAAAATCAAAGAAGCAGTTTTCTTTGGGGAAATATACCTTTCTGGTCCTTGCGCCCTTTTCTACCACATTGGCTACCAGAAGAGAATCTCCCAGCATGAAATCCACCCCTTCTTCATAGCAGGCCGGATCGTTCTGGAAAGCGCTGCACATTGGCTCCATAATAGGAAGACCTGTCTCATGGGCCCTCTCCATAAGAGAATAGAGATAAGGGAAGAGACGGTAACGGAAACAGATGGCCTCCCGGATATACCCGGTACAGTCGCTGTACATCCAGGGTTCTGTCACTGTATTGTCCGTATTGGTAGAATGGATAGAAAATCTTGGCTGGAAGATCCCATTCTGGATCCATCTTACCAGAAGCTCTGCTTCGGGAGCCGGGCCGTAGAATCCGCCGATGTCGCAGCCCTGGTTTGCCACACCGCTTAAGCTCATCCCAAGGATGGTGGCAATATTATATTTCAGAGAATCCCAGCAGGTGAGATTATCC
>DWUX01000045.1 GCA_019120545.1 Candidatus Blautia stercoripullorum
GAATATAGGCAGAAACATCTCCTGCCTGGGTCTCAATAATAGGCAGCGCCGTAATGGAACCTCCCCCTGCTTCTTCACTCAGCCGGCTGGAACGCTCCAGCAGTCTGGAGTGGAGATAAAATACATCACCGGGATAAGCCTCACGTCCGGGAGAACGCTCCAGGAGGAGAGACAGAGCACGGTAGGCAACTGCATGCTTTGACAGGTCATCATATACGATCAGTACATCTTTGCCCTGGTACATGAAATACTCTGCAAGAGCGGTTCCTGCGTAAGGCACAATATACTGAAGAGGCGCGCAGTCACTGGCTGTTGCTGAAAATACGGTAGTATATTCCATAGCCCCATGTTTTTCAAGAGTTCCCACCAGTTTCGCCACGGTGGAAGCTTTCTGTCCGATTGCCACATAAATACAGATCACACCTTTTCCTTTCTGGTTCAGGATCGTGTCTGTGGCAATAGATGTCTTACCTGTCTGACGGTCTCCGATGATCAGCTCACGCTGGCCCCTTCCGATAGGGAACATGGAGTCGATAGCCAGAATACCGGTCTCCAGGGGTACTGATACCGATTTACGGTCAATGATACCAGGCGCTTCATTTTCAATTGGACGATAATCTTCAGCCTGGATTTCTCCTTTTCCGTCGATAGGAGCTCCCAGAGCATCCACGACTCTTCCGATATAGCCTTCGCCTACGGGAATACCGGCTCTCTTTTCCGTGCGGGCAACTTTTGTACCCTCACGGATACCAGTATCCTTTCCGAAAATAATAACGCCGATCTCATTTCTTTTGATATCCTGCACCATTCCTTTGACACCGTTTTCAAATGTTACGATCTCACCGTACATGGCATGGTCAATCCCGTAAACAGTTGCGATTCCGTCACCAACCCAGATCACGTTTCCGACTTCCCGGACACCTGCTGTCATGTCGAAATTTTCTATTTCTTCTTTCAGAATGGAAATGATCTCTTCTGAATTGATTGAACTCAAACCGTTCACCTCCAGATTAATTTTTGTTGTAATGCATTGATACGGCCTTTTAAGCTGTAATCAAATTCCTGGTCACGGGTTCTGATCAAGAATCCTCCTACCAGGCTTTCATCCTTTATAATTCTAATCTCAGCGTCCTGCGCATGATATCTGCCCAGAAGGAATTTTTTGATTCCTTCCAGCTGTTCCGGTGAAGGAGCAGATACGCAGTACAGATCCGCTGCTAAAATCTTATGCTGTTCGTTATAGTAATCCTGATATGCCTGAAAGATCTCCGGCAGAAGACCGGCATGGGCGTACTTACAGACCACGCAAAGGAAATTTTTCATTTCTTTCGGAAAGATCCTGCTGACGGCTCTTTCCTTTGCGTCGAAAGTAACAACCGGACTTTCCAGAACGCCGGACAATTCCTTTACCTCTTCCAGAATCTTACGGGAAGCTTCCACCGCCTCCCTGGGAATAGAAAGCTCATAGAGCACCTTACCGTAATTAATGGATGTCTGTGTCATTTCCATCACCTGCTTTAGCTAAGAACTCATCATAGAGCATACTGTTGCCCTTGTCTGTACTTCCTTCGGAGAGTAGCTTTCTGGCTGCTTCTACAGCAAGGCCAGCAATTTCTGATTTTGCTCCCCTGAGAGCATTCTGTTTTTCCTGCTCTGCGGTAGCTTTTGCGTTTTCAATGATCCTTGCCGCTTCTGCATTGGCTTCTTTCACCATACGCTCGCTCTCACTTTTGGCATCTGCTTTGGCTGCCTCTATGATCTGAGAGGATTCTTCCTTTGCTCCTGCCAAAGCGCCTTCATAATGTCCCTTTAATTCCTCTGCCTTTTCCTGGGCTGCCTTTGCATTTTCCAGTTCCTGGGCAATGAGATTTTTCCTTTTTTCCATGATCCCCAGGATGGGACCCACAAGGAAATGCTTCATCAAAAGATAAAAGATTATCAGGTTTACAATCGTCCAGACAAGGCTCCAACCAAGACTTAACATCTCTTTTTGTACCTGCCTTTCTTTTTCATTATTTTGATGATAATTATAAGAATAAGATCAACAGAGCGATAACGAAACCGTAGATAGCGGTTGCCTCTGCAAGAGCACATCCTAACAGAAGAGATGTACTGATCTTGCTTGCTGCTTCAGGCTGTCTTGCTACAGCTTCTACTGCTTTGGAAGTTGCAAGACCGATACCAAAACCTGCTCCAATACCTGTTAATACTGCAATACCTGCGCCAATTGCTGCTGTCATAATTCATTTCTCCTTTTCTTCGTTAAAATTGTTAATAAATTCCGATTTTTTAATCTTTACTCCATCTGTTCTTTCATAAACAGTGCTGTCAGAAAGACAAAAACATAGGTCTGAATCAGACCGTCAAAAATATCAAAATACAAACTGAACGGAATAGGCAATATTGCCGGCATCAACATCTTCAATAATTCCATGATAACAAAGGCACCGATCACGTTTCCAAAAAGCCGCATGCACAGGGAAACGGGACGGATCGCGATTTCCATGATATTAATGGGGGTGATGATGGGCATGGGCTCCGCAAATCCCAGAAGGAATTTTTTCAGGCCTTTTTTCCGCAGTCCGGAATAATAGATGAGCACCAGACTCATGAGGGCCAGAGCCGCCGTCACATTCAGGTCCTTCGTAGGCGGTTTAAATCCAAAGATTCCGATCAGGTTTGAAGCTCCGATGTAAAGAGCTACCGAAATCAGATACGGGATATAAGGCTTTCCGTCTTTTCCGATAGTATCTGTAAAGAAATCATTGATGAAACCTATGAAGGCCTCCAGGGCAAGCTGTTTCTTTCCCGGATTTTCCACTTTCAGATTTCTAACCAGAACTATGGCCAGAATGGTAAATACAGCCATGATAATCCACGTAACTACTACAGATTCATTAACCGGAATGCCGCCTAAGATGGGAATAGTGAATACGGTTTCACAATTCAGTTCTTCCGTAATTCTCTCAGCAATGCTGTTCGTAAGACATCCTCCCTTTCTGTATTAGTGGATTTTTGACTTTCTCCTTTCCTAAATATTTTCTTTTTTCTTATTAAACAGGTAAAAACAGAGTTATACATATAAATATGTATAAAATCATTTTTCCCCGTTTAATATTAGTTACATTACTGCGAAAAATTCTATTTGTCAATCATTCCTTTTTTTCAGTTTTAAATCTTCCAAACACGAAATTTTTGTCAAAATCTCTTGTACTTTTTCATTCTTTTCCGCTCTTTTTGGCATTTATTCCATGGTTTTTTCTATACCGCTCGGTATATACTGGTTCTACCACCTACATTTTGCCATTTTTTAATTATTTTTTTATAATATTTTCATACTTTTTTACCATATAGCTTAAAACAAAAAAAAGAAAAGGTGTTTCTATTGTATAATCTGAAACACCTTTTCCCGTCAATTTCTAGTAAAAGCTTTAACTGTCAAAAGCCCAGCTTCGGAAGTATATTCTTAGGCTCATCCAAGATCACCAGATCTGCCTTTTCATCCATAAAATGTGCATCTTTGTGAATGATCACCAGTTTCTTGCCTTCAAAATACCGGACATATTTTGAAAAGACTTCGGATTCCATGCTGGTTCCCATAAGCATGAGAACCTCCGCCTGCTCCACCTGTCTGGTAGCCTCAGACATGATCGAACTATCCAGCATTTCACCGTAAAGAGACACTCCCGGACGGATCACTCTTCCGCAGCTTTCACATCTGGGAATTTTTCCACAGTCCCGGATATACTCCATAGGATATTTTCTTCCGCAGTGGGGGCATTGGTTATGGTAAATAGATCCATGGAGAAAGATCACATGTTTACAGCCGCCTCTCTGGGGCAGATCATAGATATTGCTGTCAATGATGCACTGAAGTTTTCCGGCGGCTTCCATGCGCGCTGCCACATAAGCGGATTCTGTGATCTGGGGGATATTGCCTAATATCTCTGTCCGATAAAACTCAAAGAACTGCTCTGTCCGATTGTTATAAAATACAGTAGTAAAAATATCTTCCGGAGACAATCCATACTTTTTCTCTGTTTCATAGGCCTGTTCCGGAGATTTCAGTCCCTGGTATCCGCCTTCTTTCATCATGCCGGAACCTCCCAGCATCACCGTATAGCTGCTGTCATTTATAATTTTCTTTAACAGTTCTATTTTCTTTTCCAGTATATCCATAGAAACACCCCTTCCTCGCTTTTCTTGAACCTATTCTATCATTTTTTCATAGAATTATAAAGAGTTTTCCCCCATTTCTACTCTTTTTGCCCGCCTGCAGAACAGTATGCTTTTTTCTCAAAATATGCTAAAATAATATCCACAAAACAGATACAGGAGGTTGTACAGCCTATGGAAATGGAAAAACTGATCATTGCGGGAGCCGGTCCCGCCGGGGTATCCGCGGCCCTCTACGCCGTCAGGTCAGGGATCACTCCCCTGGTCCTCCATAAAGGAGGCGGCGCTCTGGAAAAAGCCGTAAAAATCGAAAACTACTACGGGCTTCCTGAACCGGTCACCGGAGCGGAATTATACAAAACCGGCCTGAAACAGCTGGAATCCTTCCAAATTCCTGTTGTGGAAGAAGAACTTCTTGCCGTAGAATATGACGGAGACTATACTGTTCAGACAACAGAACATACTTATCACAGCAAGGCCCTGATCCTGGCTACAGGAGCTAAACGCAATACCCTGGCACTGAAAGAGCTGAAAAAATATGAAGGCAGCGGCATCAGTTACTGTGCTGTCTGTGACGGCTTCTTCTACCGGGGAAAAGAGGTGGCTGTTCTGGGCAACGGCCCTTATGCCCTTCATGAAGCAAAAGTCCTGGAGCCCCTGGCCGCAAAGGTCACGATCCTCACCAACGGAAAAGAAGCGGATTTCCAGGGAGAAGACCCGGGCAATATCCAGGTGATGACTCAAAAAGTGATCTCCGCCGGAGGAGATACCGCCCTTTCTTATATTCAGCTGGAAGACGGCTCCAGGGTTCCCGTATCCGGTCTCTTTGTGGCTCTGGGCACAGCAGACAGCACAGATATCGCCAGAAAACTGGGACTGGTCATTGAGAATAACCATATCCTTATAGAACCGGACACCAGCACTCCCCTTCCCGGACTGTACGCCGCAGGGGACTGCACCGGAGGCATGCTCCAGATCGCAAAGGCCGTCTATGAAGGCGCCCTGGCAGGAACAAAAGCCGTAAGTTACCTGAAGACTCTGAAAAAAGAAAGCTGATCCCGCTCGTTTTCCAGATATGGAATCCGATATGTTCTTTAGCAGAAATCCGAAAACAAACTATAAATTTGCAGAAATGTAATTTAGTCACAGACATTTCCGCAAAAATGTATTATACTTAGTTTATCCTGAAGGACGGGATCTCCCGCCGGTCAATTTCCCGGCGTGGCGGCCGTTCATATCCGCCAGGCCCGCTGCCTGGGGAAAGAAAAATAATATAAGAATCAGATAAAGGAGAGAATGATCATGGCAATGGAAATTACAATGGACAATTTTGAACAGGAAGTTCTCAATTCTGATATACCGGTATTGATCGATTTCTGGGCAACTTGGTGTATGCCCTGCAAAATGCTGGCACCGGTGATCGAAGAACTGGCAGAGGAAGCCAATGGAGCTTACAAGGTAGGAAAAATCGACGTAGACAAATCTCCCAGCCTTGCCGCTCAGTTCGGGGTAATGAACATCCCTACCGTTATGGTATTTAAAAACGGCAAAGCCGTTGACAGATCCGTAGGCGTCGTACCCAAAAGCAATCTGGAAGCCATGCTGAAATAATTCCGGGCTTTCAGAAATCCACCTTTCTATTTGATAAAAGACAGAGAAGCTCCATGAAGAAAGGCCGGTCTATAAATATTTCCGGCTTCCCTTCATGGAGCTCCTTTTGTTTTACAGAAGTCTGTACAATTCCTCTTTATTTTCGATCTTGACCTCGCCTCTGGAAAGGGAGACGTATCCTTTTTTCACCATCTGCTTTAAAATACGGCTTACTGCCTCTCTGGCGCTGCCGATCTGCTTTGCCAGGTCCTCCTGAGTCATGGCGATCACCGGAGAATGGGTTTTCGCAGACTCATCCAGGAGAAAAGCGGCAATTCTCTGGGTCAGGCTGAGGAACATCATCTGCTGAAGTGCTTCCACCACATCAGAAAACCTTTTCGCTGCTTCCTTATAAACATAATTTTCCACATATATATTGTCCCTGGTCAGGCTGACCAGCACTCTTGCAGGGATCAGCACTGCGTCCACCTCCGTCTGTGCTTCGATCTCCACATCAAAGGTAATCGCCGGCAGTACACAGGAAGCGGAAAGAATACAGGTATCTCCCTGGCGAAGGCGGAACATGGTAACTTCCTTGCCCTCATCTGAGAGAAGATAGGTCCTGAATATTCCGTTTAAAATATAGATTGCCCCCAGACATTCTCCTGCCCCGGAATAGACGCCGGCCCCTGCAGGATAATGCACCTCTCTGGAAGCTTCTTCCAGCTGTCTCTTTTCTTCTTCCTTCAGGTACTTCCAGAAAGGAAGACCCTCCAGCAAATTTCTGATTTCTTCTGACATTTTTCCCTCCTGCCTTGTAATTCCTGAAAATCTCTTTTAAAATGTTCTTATACTAAATATTAATATGTTCTAAACGATAACCAAAGGAAGTGGATATATGAAATTCAAAACAAAACTGACTGTCTTCTTTTCTGCCCTGCTCCTCTGCGCCCTGACCGTTTTTCTTGGCCTTCGCTGCCAGCGGCGCCAGGTGATCCGTGTCGCCTGTGTAGGGGACAGCATTACTTACGGCGCCGGGATCTCCAACATCTCTAAAAACTCCTATCCTGCCAGACTCCAGAGTCTTCTTGGAAACCATTACCAGGTCAAAAACTACGGAGCCAGCGGCTATACCATGCAGAAAGCAGCCGACTATCCCTACTGGGAACACCCCGACTTTCAGGAAAGCCTGGATTTTCAGCCGGATATTGTCCTGCTCATGCTGGGAACCAATGACGGCAAAACCTATAACTGGGTAAATGCAGAAACTTTTCTTTCTGATTATAAAGATATGATCCGCCGTTATCAGGCCCTGGACAGCAATCCGAAAATCTATCTCATGACTCCGGCAACTGTGTTCTCCCAGAATACAGATCCGGCCTATCCGGATAACCAATACAGCATTTCCGCAGACAATGTAGAAGAAATCACCCAGCTGGTCCGGGACCTGGCTTCTGAACTGAACCTGCCTCTGATCGACATACACAAGGCCACCAAAGATTATCCGGAATTTTTCCCGGAAGACGGCGTTCATCCCAACGCCCAGGGCGCAGCCTTTATCGCTCAGCAGGTTTATGAGGCCCTGAAAGACTAATGTATTTTATTCTGTTTTAAATCCTTCCCTCTCTCTTCAGATATTCCAGGAAGGCCTGACAGCCTTCCAGAATATCATCATAAGTCACATCAAAATTTCCCGTGTACCAGGGATCTGCGATTGCCCTCGGATGTTTGGAAAAATCCAGGAGCATATGGATCTTATGGTCCGGATCCTTCTTCACGATCCGATTCATGTTCCGGATATTCCACTCATCCATTCCAAGAAGGTAATCATATTTCTCATAATCTGACCTTCTCATCTGGACCGCCTTGTGAGGCAGGACAGGTATCCCCACCTCCCGCATCTTATGAACCGTTCCGTAATGAGGGGGATTACCGATCTCCTCTGTGCTGGTAGCGGCAGAATCAATATAAAACAAGTCGGACAAGCCGGCCTTATTGATCATATCCTGAAAAACAAATTGAGCCATGGTGCTGCGGCAGAT
>DWUX01000046.1 GCA_019120545.1 Candidatus Blautia stercoripullorum
GGAATATTATTTCTTTTTGCTTCCTGGGAAGCATTCGTGACCATTTTGTGAGAAACCGTATTCGTAAATAAAAGAAGCAGATCCGGACATCCCATCTTTTTTTTGATGGAACCATGTTCCTTTACAAATACCTTTGCTTTACATCCATAATCCTGACAAAGATTTTCGTATCTTGCCACCATTCTTTCATTACCGCCTATAATTACAATACTCATATGGAATTACTCCTTTCCAGTTAGTTATTTCTAACCATATATTAAAAAATAAAACAGTTCTCTTCAGCCTGTTCCATAACCTATAAATAATTTTGTTTGATTAGCTTTAACTAACTATTATACTACTTATTTTTTACTTTTTTGTCAATAGGTTTCTGAAAAGTTTTTCAATTTGACTTAAATTTTTCTCTATGATAAACTGAAATAAAAATTCCTCTGGGATACATTGTTTATATTTCGAAGGAGTCTGAGACAATGAAAATTTTATTTACAGATTTAGACGGAACCTTATTAAATAGAGAGAAAAAAATCTCTTCTAGTGATCTTGAGGCAATTGCCAGAGCCTCGCGCCGCGGAAATATCACTGTAATTTCTACAGGGCGTTCGCTCTCCTCTGCACGCACATATATCCAACAGCTGGCTTCCGTCCAGGAGCGGTGTTATGCAATCCTCTACAATGGAGGACTCATCTATGACTGTAAAAATCAGAAAGCGCTCTATCAAAAAACCATCCCTCTTCCCTATGTAAAATATA
This sequence comes from Candidatus Blautia stercoripullorum, assembly GCA_019120545.1. Taxonomy (GTDB): domain Bacteria; phylum Bacillota; class Clostridia; order Lachnospirales; family Lachnospiraceae; genus Blautia; species Blautia stercoripullorum. The sequence continues at coordinate 751 of DWUX01000046.1, forward strand.
TTTTTCAGCAGGCTGAAAAATTCCATATCCATTGTCAGACTTATGAGGACGGCTATGTTTTAGCAGCCCGAGACAGTGAAGAGCTGAGAGAATATGCTTCCCATGCCAGCATGCCGGTCCGTATTCTTCCGGATCCTCCCGCTGCTCTTACAAAAGAACCCTTTAAAATTCTTACTTCTTGTCTTCATGACAGAAACCTCCACCAGACCTATCGTCATTCTCTGGAGAACTGGGCAAAAGATAAAATTTCCCTCTTCTTTTCCAGCGAATACTATCTGGAACACGTTCCATTAGGGGTTTCCAAAGGCAGCGCTGTTCAACGGCTCTGCAGTCTCCTTAATGTGCCTATAGAACAAACCTATGCTGTTGGAGACGCTGAAAATGATATAACCATGCTGAAAGCCGTTCATATAGGAATCGCCATGGCAAACGGAGAAGAGCAGGTTAAAAATTCTGCGGATTATATCACAAAATCTGACAATGAACATGGAGGAATCTCTGAAATCATAAAAAACTTTATAGAAAATTAATGAAAACCCCTTCCATTTTTCTTATAAGTTGGATTATAATAGAGAAAATATAAATGAGACGGATAGTTTTTACAAACAATGTCTGAAATGGAAAGAAAGGATTTAGAGAATATGGGAAATTTTGGTAAAAAACTTTTAGGCGCAGGGGCCATCGGCGCTGCCGCCGGTGCCGCGGTTTATTACTTCGTCAAAAAGAAAAACGAAGATCCTGATCTTCAGGAAGAATTTGCTGATTTTCAGGATAATGTAAAGGAAACTGCCGCTTCAGCGGTAAATGTAGCGACCAAGTTAAAAGATGCTGTGGAAAAATCTGTAGACAGCGCGGTAAACAAAGTAAAAGAACATACCGATGACTTTATTGACGATGATATTTTTGAAGAAGAAGAGACTTTTTCAGAAGCAGTCAAAGAAAGGGCGGAAGAAATCAAAGAAGCTGGAAAAGAAGCAGCTGCCAATGCTGCTGAAAAAGCAGAGGAAGCTGTAGATAAAATAAAAGAAACAGCCGAAGATGTAAAGGAAGCCACGGAAGAATCATGAAGTTTGGCAGACATTATGGCTGTCCGGCCGCAAAGGAGCGGCCTTTTGAAAGAGTAATTTATTAATCTGTAGTTCTTGGGAGTTAAATGGTAAAACATGCAGATAAGACTTCGATTATTTTACTGCTATTTCACCATTTGGCTCCTTTTTTTGTGAGGAGGAATGCCATTGAATGAAATATTACTGTTAGTTGGAATCGTAATTATGATCTGTATTTTATTGGGACGCTTCGCTGAAAACCTTCCAGTCCCTTCTCTTCTGATTTTTATAGGACTGGGAATGTTTTTTGGAGTAAACGGACCCATAGGAATACAGTTTGATGACTATTCCGTATCAGAAAACATCTGTACCATCTGCCTGATATTTATTATGTTCTATGGCGGTTTTGGCACAAATATAACTTCCGCCAGACCTGTACTGGCAAAATCCATCTGTCTGTCTACATTTGGCGTGCTTCTCACCGCCGGATTTACCGGAGCCTTTATACATTTTATCCTGAAATTAACCTGGACAGAAAGTATTCTCATCGGAAGTGTGATTGCCTCCACAGATGCTGCCTCTGTATTTAATATACTCCGTTCCCAGAGTCTGGCTCTGAAAGATAATACTGCATCTCTCTTAGAAGTGGAATCCGGATCTAACGACCCTGTCTCATATATGCTCACTCTTGTTCTCATAGCCGTAATGACAGGAGAAAAAATATCCGTTCCTCTTATGCTTTTTCATCAGATTTTCTTCGGGCTGGCCGGGGGATTTCTTATCGGCTGGACAGGCATTCTCCTGTTAAGACATTTCAATTTTTATATGGAACAGGGACGGACAATTTCCGTTTTCGCTATAGCCCTTACAGCCTATGCTCTGCCTTCTCTTATAGGCGGAAACGGTTATCTCAGCGTATATCTCTGCGGCATTTTAATGGGGAATTTTTACATACCCGATAAAAAATATCTGGTACATTTTTTTGATACTATTACAGGGATGTCCCAAATGATCATCTTTTTCCTTTTAGGTCTTCTGGTAACCCCTTCTCAGCTGGGTCCCGTTCTGATTCCCGCTGTTTTGATCATGATTTTTCTAACCTTGATAGGAAGGCCTTTAAGCGTACTTTTGATCCTTTCCCCCTTCCGTTCTTCCCTTCGCCAGATCGGCGTAACGGCCTGGTCCGGTCTCAGAGGCGTGGCATCCATTGTTTTCTCTATCCTGGTGGTCCTTCACCATGTTTCTATGGAATATAATCTTTTTAATCTGGTGTTTTGCATTGTACTGATGTCCATAGCCATCCAGGGCACTCTTCTTCCCTGGATATCTGAAAAATTCCAGATGATCGATCTCCATGGAAATGTAGAAAAAACTTTTAATGATTATCAGGAATCTACAGGAGTTAATTTCATAAAGATCCACGTAAAAGAAGGGGACAGGCTGGCTCACTGTCTGCTGAAAGACGCAGCCCTCCCCTCCGGACTGCTGATCGTTATGATCATCCGGGATACAGAAAGTATTGTTCCTAACGGAAATACAGAAATTCTCCCTAATGACCTCCTGGTAGCCGCCGCACCTGAATTTGAAGACAGGAAAAACCTGTCTCTTTATGAAAATGTAATACGTCCCAATCACCCATGGCTGAACAAACCTCTCAGAAAAATTTCTATTCCTGCGGGCTGTCTGATCGTTTTAATCTTAAGAGACGGTACTTCTATCATACCCGAAGGAAAAGATATCCTCCGGGAAGGCGATATCATTGTCACTGCCAGATTTTGAAATAAGGAGCTGTCCGGCAGGCAGCTCCTTTTAGACGGCAGGCAGCTGGATCCAGCTGCCTG
>DWUX01000047.1 GCA_019120545.1 Candidatus Blautia stercoripullorum
AGGGAAATCATAGTCCCGCGGCTGCGGATACCTGTTTCCGTGACAAAGACAAAAGGCGCATCCTCTCAACGGGGATACGCCTTCGTACTATGCGGGAGATGGGACTTGAACCCACACGAGCATACACCCACAAGATCCTTAGTCTTGCCTGTCTGCCAATTCCAGCACTCCCGCTTGCTTGTCGTTTTTGTCATTCCTCAACGACAAGTGAAAGTATAGCAGAGATTTTTCGTTTCGTCAATACCTTTTTTAAAAATTTTTTTAATTTTTTAAACTTTCCTGAATTTTCTTTGGATAAGAGCTTCTCCTTCTAAAAGATGCTCTCTTAAATCTTCTTTATCTCCCAGAATTTCCTGAAAGCAGGACCACTCATCCAGAATTCCCTGCCCATGAGGAACCAGGTATGCCCCGGCATCACTTCCCAGAGCGAGCTTCACCCCCCTTTCATAACCTTTTCGGATATTCTCTTTCCCTTGTTCCCAGATTTTTCTGAGTACCTGATCGGAAAAACGCCCCTTTCCCAAAAGATTTTTTACAACCGTGATCGTAGGAACCCATATAGTTCCTTTCTCTGCCATAATATTCAAAGCTTCCTCATCCACATAATTTCCATGTTCAATGCTATCTGCTCCTGCCAAAGCCGCCTCTTTTACTGCCTCTGCCCCATTGGTGTGGGACATGACAGAAAATCCTTCTTCATGGGCAATATGGACCATTTCCCGGACTTCCTGAAAAGAAAGAGCACTGCCGGTAATTGTCCCATCTGTGTCAAAATCCATAATACCCGTGGTCATAATCTTGATAAAATCTCCGCCTTCTTGTTTGACTTCCTTTACCAATGAGGCATACTCTTCCATTGTTTCAAAACTCCTGCCTACAATTCCCCCATAATGGCCTTTTTTATGAATAGCAAAAACAGGAGTCCTATAGTCAATTCCATACTCCGGAGCAATTTCCCGAGCCCTCTGGGAAACATGAAGATAATCTCCCCCATCTCTGACGAAAGATACCTGAAGCTTTTGATAAGCTTTCAAATGTTCTCTAATCAATTTTTCATCAGGTCCGTTTTCATGGTCTCTTACCGCCTGTCTGTAATCTAAAGCATTCATAAATATATGTGCATGATTTTCACCAAACATTTCTACATCTTCTTTCTATTCTGCTGCCAGGAAAATTTCATAACATCCGGGAGCCAGGATCAGCCTTCCTGTTCTCTCCATTTTTTTGTTTCTTCTGCCATTTAAATACACCCTTTTTCCTGAAAAAGGAAGAATAAATCTGGCCTTAGCATTAAAAGGGATCTTTACCTGGAAAAGAATTCCCTTTTTCTTCCATTCCCATCCTGATTCATAAAGACCAAGGGCAGAATCATAAGAACATCTGGCATAACGCAGTCTTCTATCCGGCCTAGGAGCGATCACAGCTCTGCGGAACCCCGGGTTCTTTTCCACAGGATTCAGTCCGCACATACAGCGGTACATCCACTCTGCGATTACCCCGTATGCGTAATGATTCAGGCTGTTCATTCCCGTATCGCTGATATGTCCGTCAGGAAGAATGGAATTCCATCTTTCCCATATTGTTGTAGCTCCCATATTTACTTCATAAAGCCAGCTGGGATACTCCTCCTGTAAAAGCAGGCTGTAAGCCTCCTGATCCATGCCGCACTGAGTAAGGGCAAGACACAGATAACATGTCCCCACAAATCCAGTAGTAAGATGCATCCCGTGATCCTGGATATTCTTTCTTAATTCTCCTGCGATTTTTTTCCTGCTGCTCTTTGGGGCAAGCTTAAAATATAATGCCAGTACCATAGCTGTCTGCGTCTGAACAGTAAGTTTTCCTTGACTGTCAAAATATTTCTGGCGAAAGGCTGTTTTTATCTCTCTGGCAAGCTGCCGGTAACTTCTGGCATCCTGCCGTATTCCCAGGACATAGGCCGCTTTGGCCGTGAGTATAGCGGAATAGTAATAAAAAGCCGTAGCAACATAGGTATTGTCCGTTCCGCCAAAGCAGCTGCTTTTATCGGGATTGTCCAAAGCCAGCCAATCTGCAAAATGAAACCCTGTACTCCACAGCCGTTTTCCTCCGCATTTTTCTTCATCGATTCTGCGGATATAATCCACCCAGTCCGCCATTACCGGATACTGTTCCGCCAGAAGGATTTCATCCCCGTAAAATTTATACAAAGTCCAGGGAATAATACAAGCCGCATCTCCCCAGGCACAGGAGCCATAGGTAGGCCATGTTTCTTCTGCTCCAGTACTTTTCTCTCCACTTTTCACCCTCTCCACCTGTCCTAAAACGTCTGGAACCACATGGGGCACTCCCCCTGCATAAGTCTGCTGATCCAGCCTCATGTCATAGATATATTTTCTGTAGAAAGCCGGAGTTTCCATGTGGAAAGAGGCTGTGGCACAAAAAGCCTGGGCATCTCCCGTCCAGCCCATCCGCTCATCTCTCTGTGGGCAGTCTGTAGGCACATCCAGAAAATTTCCTCTTTGCCCCCAGACTGTATTATTAAATAATTTATTCACTTTTTCTGAAGAGGTTTTGATATTTCCCGTTCTCTTAATATCCGAATGAAGTACGCAGGCAATAAAATTTTCAGGCTCTACGTTCTCAATACCCGTAATTTTCACAAAACGGAAACCATAAAAGGTAAAATGAGGACGTACTATACTTTTCTCGCCAGAAGAAAGATAAATCATCTCCGCTTTTGCGGTGCGCAGATTCTCCCTGTAAAAGCAGCCGTCCTGAAGGATCTCTCCGTATTGAAGACACACTTCCCGTCCTGCAGGTTCTTCACAGAAAAATTCTACCCATCCGGTAACTTCCTGTCCGAAATCTAGAACTGTTTCTCCGGCAGGTGTCAGGATCTTTTTGGGATTTGTTATCTTTTCTATGATCCTGAGGGGAGGGCTCAGACGATCTTTTAAAGGCACCCGGATCCCAGGTCCCTTTACTGCTTTGCATGGAAGGAAACAGAAAACAGTTGCAAAATCATCTGTTTCCATTCTGGCGTCATAAACCTCTCCGTCATATATTCCGCTTTCCCTTACAGGTGATGGAGCGCATTCCCAGGTCTCATCGGTAGAAACCACCTGTTCTTTTCCATTTTCCATTTCCATACGTATTTCTGCCAAAAGCTGAAAATCTTTTCCATAAAGGCAATCCATATCTTTTTCATAGCTGAATCTCCCTTTATACCATCCATTTCCCAGACTGACACCCAGGGCATTCAATTCCCCTTTTTTCAGCATCGGCGTAATATCATAGGTCACATATTGTATCCAGTTATGATAATCCGTATAGAAAGGGGCCAGATATTCGTCTGATACCTTTTTGCCATTTACCAAAACTTCAAATAATCCTAAGCCGCAAATGTAAATTCTTGCAGAGGCCAGATTCTCGGGTACCTGAAATTTTTTTTGAAACAATGGATGAACATCTGGATTTTTCTGATTAAAATCCGCTCCAATCCATTCTCCCAGCCATAATTCCTGCATTTTCCCCGTTTCAAACCAGGCCACAGGACTGACAACTTTCTCTTTTCCTTCTGTCAGAACTTTAATTCTCCAGTAATACCTGGTCCTTGGACTGATCTGCACATTAGGACAGAATCCTCTACTGTCAATTTCCCGCTTCCAGCCACTGTCATAGATTATTTTTTTCATTTCCCGGTCCAGCGCGATTTCCATTCTGGCTTTTTCCTGACGCTTTCCTCTGACATTTTCTACAATCCAGGTAAATACTGGGTATTCGCACTCATACCCCAAAGGATTTTCAAGATGATTTACCCGCATATCTCTGATCTTCATATTAATCATCTACCCCTTCTTTTGCCCATCCATAAGCACACTTTACAGCCTTTTTCCATCCTTTTGCTTTTTTATCCCGTTCTTCTATTGAAATCTGGGGAACAAACACCCTGTCAATCTCCCAGTTACTTATGATCTCATCGGGACTGTTCCAGTATCCAACAGCCAGACCGGCCAGATAAGCAGCTCCCATAGCTGTTGTTTCTACACATACCGGCCGTTTTACAGGAACTTGTATCATATCTGCCTGGGCCTGCATAAGGAAATTATTAGCGCTGGCTCCGCCGTCCACTTTCAGAGAGTTCAGTTCAATACCTGAATCTGCCCTCATAGCTTCGATCACATCATGAACCTGATAGGCCAGAGATTCCAGAGTAGCCCGGATAATATGGCATTTATTCACCCCTCTGGTCAATCCCACAATAGTTCCTCTGGCATACTGATCCCAATAAGGGGCTCCCAATCCTGTAAAAGCCGGCACTACATAGCAGCCATGAGTATCCTTTACTTTTTTAGCCATATATTCAGAATCTTCTGCAGAATCAATAAGACGAAGTTCATCTCTTAACCACTGGATCACAGCTCCCGCCACAAAAACAGAGCCTTCCAGAGCATAGGTAATTTTGCCGTTTATCCCCCAGGCAATAGTCGTTACCAGACCATTCTCTGAAAATACAGGATTTTCACCTGTATTCATCAGCAGAAAGCATCCTGTGCCATAAGTATTTTTCGCATCTCCCTTTTCAAAGCAAGTCTGTCCAAAAAGAGCAGACTGCTGGTCTCCCGCTGCTCCCGCAATGGGAATAGGACCCCCAAAGAAACTGCTGTCTGCCATTCCATATATATAACTGGAGGGCTTTACCTCCGGCAGCATTTCTCTGGGGATATCCAGTTCTTTTAAAATATCCGCATCCCAGTCCAAAGTATTAATATTAAAAAGCATGGTTCTGGAGGCGTTGGAATAATCTGTGACATGTACTTCTCCCTTTGTCATCTTCCAGATCAGCCAGGTTTCCACTGTGCCGAAAAGAAGCTCTCCCCTCTTTGCCTTTTCTCTGGCCCCTTCCACATGGTCTAAAATCCATTTAACCTTTGTTCCGGAAAAGTATGCGTCAATGATCAAACCTGTCTTTTTCCGGTATTCCTCGGTAAGCCCCTTTTCTTTGAGAGAGTCGCAGTATTCGGAAGTTCTTCTGCACTGCCATACAATCGCATGATAGACTGGTTCTCCGGTATTTTTATCCCAGACAACGGCCGTTTCTCTTTGGTTCGTAATGCCGATAGCTGCAATATCTTCTGCTTCGGCGCCTGCCTTCTGCATGGCCTCTACAGCCACCCCAAGCTGGTTGGACCATATTTCATTTGCATCGTGCTCTACCCATCCGGGCTTTGGAAAATACTGAGTAAATTCTTTCTGAGCAAAGCTGACGATCTCTCCTTTTTTATTGAACAGAATACATCTGTTGCTTGTAGTCCCAGCATCCAATGCCATTACATATTTTGCCATATATCAACCTCCTGGTTTTTATACAATTTTACTGATATTTTATCTCCGTTTTAGCTTTTTTTCAACAGTTCTCAAAAAATCCTCTCACAAGATCCGCACAATTTTCTTTACGTTTCATATAATAAATCAATGAATTTTTCTGAGGTTTCTTATGAATATTTTCTCCCTGAAGGCGGCCCAGACAGCAGAACGTACCGACCAGGGCCGCCTGCGTCTTTCTGTACTTGCCGCAGACAGAAATCAGCCTATAGACAATGCCTCTGTTACCATCACTTACAGCGGAGATCCTGATTCAATAATAGAGGAGGCCAATACAGATTCCAACGGACAGCTGCCCGAACTCACCCTCCCTGCTCCGCCCCTGGAATACAGTATGGCGCCGTCCGAATACCAGCCTTATGCAGAATATACTTTCCGCATTTCTAAAGAAGGCTATGAGGATCTGGACATTTCAGGAGCGGAAATTCTTCCTGATGTCACAGCTACTCAGCAGGCATTCCTCCGTCCTGCTACTCCCAGACAGACCTTTCAGGATATTGTAATCCCCGCCCATACACTCTTTGGTAATTATCCTGAAAAAATCCCCGAAGATGAAATTAAGTCAATCGATACTTCCGGAGAAATTGTTCTCAGCAGAGTCGTTATCCCGGAAACCATAGTAGTCCATGACGGTACGCCGGACAATACCTCTGCCCGAAATTATTTTGTCCGATACAGAGATTATATTAAAAATGTAGCCTGCAGTGAGATTTACGCTACCTGGCCTAAAGATACTATCCGTGCAAATGTACTGGCTATCATGTCATTTACGCTGAATCGCGTATATACCGAATGGTACAGAAATAAAGGATACGATTTTACGATTACTTCTTCCACAGCTTTTGACCATAAATGGATTTACGGAAGAAATCTTTTTGAAAGCATTTCAGAAGTGGTAGATGAACTTTTTGACAACTATCTTTCACGGCCGGGAGTCCGTCAGCCTATCCTTACCCAGTACTGCGACGGGCAGAGAGTTCAATGCCCTGGCTGGATGACCCAATGGGGTTCAAAATATCTGGGAGATCAGGGCTATACAGCCATTGAGATCCTCCGGGATTTTTATGGAGACAATATGTATATCAACACGGCTGAAGAAATTTCCGGCATACCTGCTTCATGGCCGGGAGCACCGCTGGATATCGGTTCATCCGGAAATAAGGTTCGTCAGATCCAGGAACAACTGAATACTATTGCCGGTTCTTACCCGGCCTTGCCCAGGATCTCGGCTGATGGGATTTACGGAGAGGCTACTCAGAATGCAGTCCGGGAATTTCAGAAAGTCTTTAATCTTCCCGCTACAGGAGTAGTGGATTATCCTACCTGGTATGAAATACAGGAAATTTTTGTGGGTGTTTCCAGGATTGCCGAACTGGTATGAAGGATCTGACTTTTATCAGTTAAAAAAAGAGCCTTGGGGAAAGCCAGATTTTGCTTCCCGAAGGCTTCTTTTTGACTTTTCCAAAATAGTCATTGAAAATTCCGTAAGTTATCACATATTGACATTAACTAAGGTTTCAAATATTATTAAAGTATCAATTAAAGTTATACATAAGATCAAACATCTATTTTGCTTTTTATAGCTATAAATATTAAGAAATGATACTAAAGATTTTATTGAGGAAAAGAACCTTCTGAAATCATGTACTGCTGATGTTCTGATAATTTTAATTGCAGATATGTTGAAATAACAATGTCTCCTAAAATGCAAAAGAGCTGATTAAACTATTGGTTTTTTCATAAATTACAAAAGAGGGGGAATCTTATATGGGACTAAGATTCAGAAAAAGTTTTAAAGTTGCTCCCAGGGTTAAGCTAAATCTTAATAAGGAAACAAAAAATATTAAAATCCCTGGAACCGGTTTATACTACACCGAAACTTCTTCCGGAAGAAAGGATTCCGATCCACCGCCTATTCCTCCGGAAGGCAATCCCGGATTAAACGCTTCGCCAAATAATAAAAAGAAACGTGGCTGCCTGTTTTATTTTCTTGCTCTTTTAGCCATCTGTTTTGCCATCGCTTTATATTCTTTTGCCTGGATCCCGGCAATTGGATTTTTAATATATTTTATTATCAAAAAAGACTTATATGGCACTCAAAGGCGAAATATAGCAATTTCAGCAGCAGTGTTTACAACCTCCTTGATTATTTTTGCATTACTCGGATCATCGTCAGATTCTCCTGAGAGTATACATGCCGATTGGGGAAAAGATACCTTTGATGTATCAGAAACAGCAGAAGTAAAAATAACAGCTTCTCCTTCAGACGCAGATATAAATTCTCTTGAGCTCTCTTCCAATAATATTGCAGAACTTAACTATGCAGACGGCAAAGCGGTTATCACCTTTAAAAAGCCTGGAGAGGCAGCATTATTCTTTACTGCTAACCATGATATAGACAGCAACACAGTAAAGATCTCAGTAACTGACAAAGCGGCTGAGCGGGAAACAAAGCTCAAAGCCGAAGAAGAAGCAAGAATCAAAGCTGAACAGGAAGCTCAGGCTAAGGCCGAAGAAGAGGCAAGAATAAAGGCTGAACAGGAAGCTCAGGCTAAGGCCGAAGAAGAAGCAAGGATCAAAGCTGAACAGGAAGCTCAGGCTGCGGAACAGGCGAGAATTGCTCAGGAACAAGCTGCCGCGCAAGCCGCTGCGCAGCAACCCCAGGAAACATCCGTATGGCTTTCTGCAACTGGCAGCAAATATCACAGTATTCCTGACTGCGGTAATATGAATCCAGATAAGGCCAGACAGGTCTCTCTGTCAGAAGCTCAAAGCATGGGATATGAACCATGTAAAAATTGTCATTAAGGCTTACAAGGGCTTTTGTGTTAAATTTATTCTGACAGAAATCTACTTGTTTTCAACTATAAACTATAATAAAAAGAAGAGCCTTTGGAAATCTGTATTTTTACATTTTTAAAGGCTCTTCTCTTTGTATTTTTTGCTTTTATTATACTTCTGCCCAGTTATCCTCCAAACTGGCTGTTATACAGCTTTTCATAAAATCCATGACACGCCATCAGGGATTTATGAGTTCCCTTTTCTACAATATGTCCGTCCTTCATAACCAGGATCATATCTGCCTCGCGAATAGTAGAAAGCCGATGGGCTACCAGAAAACTAGTCCGTCCTCTCATCATTCTGGCAAAGGCCTCCTGGATACGGATTTCTGTCCTGGTATCAATATTACTGGTAGCCTCATCCAGGATCAGCATAGGGGGAAGACAAAGCATAACTCTGGCAATGCACAGAAGCTGTTTCTGTCCCTGGCTGATATTGCCGCCGTTTTCGTTGATAACAGTATCATAACCTTTAGGCAGCCTGCGGATAAAGCCGTGGGCATGGGCTGCTTTGGCTGCTTCTATTACTTCTTCCATGGAAGCCTCCGGTTTTCCATATGCAATATTCTCCCGGATCGTCCCGGCTTTCAGCCAGGTATCCTGAAGGACCATGCCGTAATTTTGCCGCAGTGAATGGCGGGTCATATCCCGGATATCTGTTCCATCAATCTTTATGCTTCCCCGGCGTACATCATAAAACCGCATCAGCAGATTGATCAGAGTAGTTTTTCCGCAGCCGGTAGGGCCTACGATAGCGATCCGCTGCCCAGGTTTTACTTCCAGATTCAAGTCTTCGATAAGAGGCTTGTCCGGATCATAGCTGAAGGAAACATGGGAAAGACTGACCTGACCCTGGCTTTGAAATTCTGCTGCGTTTTCTTTATCCGGTATCTCATCAGGCACATCGACCAGTTCAAAGATACGGGCGGCGCAGGCAAGGGCGTTCTGCATTTCAGTGACCACTCCGGAGATTTCATTAAATGGTTTTGCATACTGACTGGCATAACTTAAAAAAATGCTCAGTTCTCCTATGGTGATCCCTCCGGAAATGGCGATCATAGCACTGGCCAGGCCTACGCCTGCATAGACGATATTATTGACCAGCCTTGTGCTGGGATTGGTCAGACTGGAGAAAAATACAGCTTTTACGCTGACATCACGAAGTCTTTCATTTACTTCATCAAATGTCTCCATACTTTTCTCTTCATATCCAAAAGCCTGAACAACCTTTTGGCCTTCTACCATCTCATTGATAAGAGCAGTCTGCTCACCGCGCACTTTCGCCTGTTTTCCAAAATATTTATAGGTTCTTTTTGCGATAAAACCTGCTACAAAAAGGCTCAAAGGTGTCAGCAGCACTACTATAGCTGTGATACCCGGGTTCAAAAAGAGCATGATGCCAAGAGTGCCGAGGATTGTCAATACTCCTGTAAAGAACTGAGTAAATCCCATCAGAAGTCCGTCGGCAAAGGTATCCACATCTGCGATGATTCTGCTGACCAGATCGCCGGAAGGATGGGCATCCAGATAAGACAGCGGAAGTTTCTGTATCTTCTTCATAGCTTCATTTCTCAGATCTCTGGAAACACAGAAAGTCACCCGGTTATTGCAGGCCGCCAGCACCCACTGAGCCGCTGCCGAGAGAACAGTTACCAGAACAATGGAAAGGATCAGCCTTTCCACAGCTTCAAAGTCCACTTTTCCAATCCCCAGCATATAGTCGATGGCGTCTCCGCAGAAGATCGGTACCAGAAGCTGAGCCGCCACACTGACTGCTCCGCAGAGGATACTGAGGATCACAAAGAAGCTGTAAGGCCTGATACGGCGGAGTACTCTGAAAAAAGTTTTCTTCTGTTTCATACTGCACTTTCTCCTTTCCCATACTGGCTTTCATATATTTCTCTGTATATCTGGCAGGACTCCAACAGTTCCTCATGGGTTCCCCATCCAACCGTTTTTCCGTCGTCCAGCACCAGGATATGATCTGCATGACGGATACTGGAAGTTCTCTGGGACACCAGGAAAACAGTCACATTTGACGGCAGATTTTTAAGAGCTTTCCGAAGAGCCGCATCTGTAGCATAGTCCAATGCACTGGAACTGTCGTCCAGGATCAGAATCTCCGGTTTTCTTACCAGGGCTCTTGCAATAGTCAGCCTCTGTTTCTGCCCTCCGGAAAGATTTCTTCCTCCCTGTTCTACCGGTTCATCCAGACCTTCCGATTTTTTTCTGACAAACTCTTCAGCCTGCGCATCTCTCAGAGCCTGCCACATTTCTTTCTCTGTGGCCTCTTCATTTCCCATAAGAAGATTGGACCGTATGGTTCCGGAAAATACCTGGACTTTCTGCATAACGATCCCCACTTTCTGCCGGAGAGTCTCCTTGTCCCATTCTTTAACAGGCCGTCCCAGTAGAAAAACCTCTCCTGAGGTGGCGTCGTAAAATCTCGGGATCAAATGGACCAGACTAGACTTGCCGCTGCCGGTACCTCCGATAATGCCAATGGTTTCCCCTTTTTTTACGGAAAAACTGATGTCGCTAAGGCTTTCCTCTCCTGCCTGGGCGTAGGAAAGACTTACATGGTCAAAGCGCACGGCTTCTTCTGCATTTCTTTTCCTGATCTTTTCCTCTGTTTTTGCAGGAAATTCCATAGCCGTCTCTGTATCAAGGATCTGTTCCACACGTCCCAGACTGGCCATGGCGCGGCTCATAGTAACGATCAGGTTTGCCAGTTTTACCAATTCTACCAGGATCTGGCTCATGTAGTTTACCAGAGCAACAATATCTCCGCTCATCAGCACACCGGTATCCACTGAACGGGAACCTGTCCAGAGAATGGCGATGATCCCTATGTTCACTACAGAATAAGTAAGAGGATTCATCAATGCAGAAATCCTCCCTACAAAAAGCTGCCCCTTCACCAGTTCTCCGTTGGCCCTGGAAAAGTTCTCGGTTTCCTGTTTTTCCCTGCCAAAAGCCCGGATCACCCGGACTCCGGAAAGATTTTCCCTGGCATTTCCTGTGATCACATCCAGTTTTCCCTGGACTTTCTTATACAGGGGTGAAGTAACAGCCATCAGTCCGAAAATGATCACGGAAAGCACCGGAATAGTCACTACAAAAACAAGGGCAATCTTCCCATTAATAGTAAAAGCCATGACCATTGCCCCAAAAACAATAAAAGGGCTTCTCAGGAACAACCGCAGAAACAGGTTCAGACCGTTCTGGACCTGATTGATATCACTGGTCATCCTGGTGATCAAAGTGCTGGATCCAATGGTATCCATCTCTGAGAATCCCAGTTTCTGGATATGAGCAAAAAGCATATGCCGCAGTCCTGTAGCGCTTCCTATAGCCGCTCTGGCTGCAAAATACTGGGCAGTAAAGCTGCAGCACAGCCCTACTATCGCCATAAGCACTAAAATACCGCAGCATCCCAGGATATCTTTCCGGTCCCGGTTGGCAATACCTACGTTAATAATATGAGCCACAACCACAGGAACCAGCAGGTCGAACATAGCTTCCAGCATTTTAAATAAAGGAGCCAGGATGCTGTCTCTTTTATAATCTTTCAGATAAATTTTCAGATATTTCACCTTTTCATAACCTCCTCTCTCACTTTCCTTTCCAGTATATCCCTTCTTTTATTATTTGAAAAATATTTATTTTATGTTATTATTATACAAAAAAAGTATAGGAGAACTGCTATGGATATCCGACAGCTTCGTTACTTTACTGCTATTGTAGAAGAAGGCACTCTTACCGGTGCCGCCAGACGCCTGAATATGACTCAGCCTCCCCTCACTGCCCAGCTGAAACTTTTAGAAGATGAACTGAAATGTCCTCTTTTTACCCGGGATGGAAAAAGGCTTCATCTGACAGAAGCCGGCCACCATTTTTATGAACGCGCCCTGCGGATCCTGGGTATGTGCGATGCGGCTGTGACAGAAATGGCTGATTTTCAGGAAGGAGCGGCGGGAACTCTGCGCATCGGCGTCATATCTTCTGTAAAAGACCAGCTTTTTCCTCAGTGGATCAGCCGCTTCTGGAAAAAGTATCCCAATATCCGGTATGAAATATACAGTGCCAATACCTACCAGCTTTTGGATCAGCTTCAGAATGGTCAGATAGATCTGGCTCTTGTCAGAACCCCCTTTCCAAAAACCGAGAAGGAAATTTTGCACATCAAAAAGGAGCCCTTTCTGGCCATTGGTCACTCTTCTTTTTTTCCAGGCCTTAAAGAAAACTTTCTTACCGTAAAAGATCTGGAAAAATCCCCTCTTATCCTTTACCGCCGCTGGGAAGAAATGCTGAAAATGCGCTTTGAAGCAGAAGGGATCACCCCCCGGATCATTTGCTGCAATGATGACGCCCAGACAACTCTGGCTTTAGCCTCCTTAGGAATGGGGGTAGGCCTTCTTCCAGCCTCTGCAGCTCCCCAAAAAATCCCGGAGAACATGCGGCTTCTTTCTCTAAAAGAGAATACCCTGGCTTCTGAGATTGCCCTTGTCTGCCGAAAAAAATCTCAGCTTTCTAAGGCCTCCCGGCTTTTTTGGGAAATGCAGGAATTTTATATTTGACATCTAAATCAGAACACAGTATTGTAAAGGTAAGAAATCCGTATTATAAAGGGGGCTAAAAATTTATGAAAAAAATATTGAAACTGCTTATGATTTCTTTCATTTTCTCACTTCCTTTTACACTTTGTGTTCAGGCGGCTCAAAAAACTGCTGTAGGAGAAGAAGCTGCAAAATCCAGCTCTTCAAGTATTCAGCCGTATGCTTCTGAAGAACTGGTAAATATTGATGTAGAAGGAACAGAAAATTATGATTACGCCTGGGAAGTTCTTGACCTTGTAAATGAAGAGCGTGAAAAAGAAGGCGTGGGTCCTTTAACTATGGATCAGGAACTAATGGATGCGGCTATGCTCCGTGCCGCCGAAACTCAGTTGTATTTCAGTCATACCCGGCCAGACGGCACTACCTGCTGGACCGCCTGCGGCAAAGCTTCCGGAGAAAATATTGCTGCAAATTACAGTCCCGAGTCTGTTATGGAGGCCTGGATGAATTCTTCCGGACATCGCTCTAATATTTTAAACGCAGGATGGACAAGTATAGGAGTCGGCTGTTTTACTCAGGGAAACGTTCAATACTGGGTACAGATGTTTTCTTCCTCCCAGGCTACAGAACCTCAGATATATGGTTCAAGAAATGTAACCCGTTCTATTTCCGCTTCAAAAGATATCGTCAATCTTGAAATCACCGGTGTATCTTCAGAGCCCGTTTCTATATCTGTTGTGCCGGACGGACAAGAGATTTCTCTGGGGACAGTCATAAGAAATGCCGGCTGGGACTATGGTTCAACAGTGCCTGCAGCTGACAGCATCTCCTGGACAAGCAGCGACTCTTCTGTTGTGTCTGTAGACATGGGAAAATTAACCGGACGAAAAAATGGGAACGCCTATATCCGTGCAGAATTAAAAGATTCTCCCGAAATCTTTGATGAAGTGCAGGTCCAGGCCTATGGTCTTCCTGATGCTGTCACAGGAGTAAAAGCTGCGTCAGCCGGAAAAAATAAAGTTCTATTAACTTGGGAGCCAAGCAGCGGCGCTGAAGGCTATCTGATTTATGCGCAAAAAAACGGCAGTTATGGGTACTGCGGCATGACTACCACTGGAATGAGATTTACAGACATAAAAGCATTAGATACCGACTATAATTTCTATTGGGTTTTTCCATATGTTACAGATAGCAATGGAAAAATGTACCCTGGGCCTGTCCAAGGTTATGTATATGCTAAAGGCGTCATTCCTCCGGTACAGAATTTAAAAGGATATTCAATCAGCGGCGGTGTACGGCTCACCTGGGATCCCCAAAATGACGCAGATGGATATTTAATCTATGGAATAAGAGCCGGAAGTCAATATGGATATGTTGGTATGACTACAACAGGAACTGTGTTCAAAGACTCCAAAGCCTCTAAAGAAGATTATAATTTTTACTGGGTATTCCCCTACCATAATAAAGATGGAAAAATGATCGTAGGGGGCACACCCAAATATACCTACGGAATAGCATTATAGATGGATTCTGCCGAAAGCAAGGGAGAGAATATGAAGAAAATAAGAAACGCGACTTTTTTGATATGGGTTTTATTCTTTGCCACAGCGGTTCCTGTGTCAGCCATGGTAGCCATTTCCAGTTCAGGATGCTCAAGGGAAAACGCTTCTAAAGCAGAAGAAAAAACGGATTCTGCTTCTGTTTCTGTGGAAAATATCACTGCCAGTTATAGACACAAAGGCGTTTATTCCTATCTGCCGGATCATTTTTCTGTAGTCTGGGATAAAGTTCCGGGAGCCGAGTCTTACGAAGTCAGAGTCACCAAAAAGGATGGGACTGAAAAGATCTATACAACAGAAAATAATTCCTTGACCATCTTTCAAGACGATTTTATAACCGGCTGTATAGCCGGAGGCACTGTAGAAATAAAAGCCATAGGGGAAGGCCTCTCCGATACCTGGAGTGAAAAAGAAAAGATTTCCCATAATCAGATTCATATAGGATATAAGGAGAATTAAAAATTCCTTTATACAAAGAGGTATAGCCAGGACGCTGTGCCTCTTTTATCATTGTGCGTCCAGAGGCATACAACAAAAAGGACAGTGAGAATACTGGTTCACCAAGTATTACCCACTGTCCTTAAAAATTCATACAGGGCATAAAAACAAGCAGATAACGGGAATCGAACCCGCCTCTTCAGCTTGGGAAGCTGACGTTCTACCAATGAACTATATCTGCATGTTTTTAGTATAGCACTTTTTTTGTAAATTTCAAGAATAATTTTAACAACTCTGAATTTTTATTCACTTAATATCCTCTGAATATGGATTCCCAAAAATCCGATCTCTTCTTTCCGGATCTCTTTCTTCATTTCTTTTCCCATATGGGCACAGACCAGCTCCGCCGCTTTTGCTGTCTGGGGATATTTCTCGTAGATATAATCATTCATATCCACCTTCAGAGGCTCGTCCTTTCTGGCTCTGGCCGCCATATAGTAAAGATGGCTCATCATACGGGCATAGGCCAGGGAATCTTTTGGAATTTTCATCTGAAAGTGTTTTTCAATAATGGCAATACACTCTTCGATGATCCTGGTGGCTTCCAGAGTCTCTGAAACCATCTCGTCGGAAAGTCCCGCATGGATATGAAGGGCGATCAGACCCGCCTCGTCGTCCGAGATCACATAGCCGGTTTTGGCACGGATAACTTCCCGTCCCTTTAAAGCTACCTGGAACTCTCTGGAAAAGAGCATCTGGATATCTCTGGTGAAAGGATTAGGAAACTGCATGTTTTCTTTTGCACGTTTAGCCGCCAAGGCAATATGATCCGCCATGGCCAAGAGAATGTCCCTGTTTACCTGGGAAAATTCCTCTTCTGCCAGATCTATGATCTCACCGGAAATTTCCAGGTACACCGGATCAATAGCATTTACCGCCTTCAGGGCAGATTGTTTTTTCTTTCTGGTCACCAGGGAATAGACCTTGGCCCCTTTCATGGACTCTATCTGCTGTCCGGGCATTTTGCCAAAGCCTATGCCGCTGCCCATCAATATATATTCTCTTTTTGTCTCGTTGCTCAGTACGAGAATACTATTATTATTCAGTGCTTTTATGATCCGAAACATTTCATGCAGCTCCTTTTCCTTCTCTTCCCATACATGTCAGACTAGAAACCTGCGATCTCCGCGATCTCATCTAAAGCTTCGATCTCTCCCTCTGCTTTCATTATGATTTCCTGTCCCTCTTCCAGGCTGGTGAAAACACCTATGCAGGCTTCAGATTTGGCATGCTCTTTTATATATTCTATATCAAACTCCATGAGTTTGTCACCCTTTTTCACTTTGTCATTTTCCTGAACAAAAACTTCAAAGCCTTTTCCCTCTAATTTTACCGTATCTACACCGATGTGAAGGAGATATTCCAGACCGTCTTCTGTCCGCAGTCCCAGGGCATGTTTGGATGGGAATACAAAGCTGATCTCACAGTCTTCCGGAGCATATACAACCCCTTCACTTGGGAATACCACATAGCCGTCTCCCATCATTTTTTCCGCAAAAGCTTCATCAGGAGCCTCTGTGATCGAAGCCGCTCTTCCTTTAAAAGGCGAGTACAGGATTCTTCCAGATCCCTGCTTCTTCGCCGGTTCCTTTTCCGGGCTTGCTTCTTTCTCTGAGGACTGAATAACCATTTCTTCCGGTACTGCCGCTTCTGCTTCTTCCCAGTTTTCTTCTTCCGCCGGTGCGCTTGCCAGATATTCTTCCAGATTGGACTTGATCACAGACACAGAAGGTCCATAGATGATCTGGATACCCTGGCCTTTTTTGATAATGCCGGAAGGCCCTGTCTGTTTCAGTACAGCGTCTTTTACCTTTTCCGGGTCTACGACTGTACATCTCAGTCTGGTCGCGCAGCAGTCCACGTCGGAAATATTTTTCTTTCCTCCCAGACCTCTGGTGATCAGCATGCTCTTCTCATCTTCCGGGTTCACAGCCTTTTCAAAATTCTGACTGCCCCCCTCCTGTCTGGCTTTATAATCCGCTTTTGTGTAAAGTTTTGTCTCCTCCGTATCCTCTCTTCCCGGAGTCTTCAGATCCAGTTTCTTGATCAGGAAAGAAAAGATCACAAAGTACAGAATAAAGTATATGATTCCCACCGGTATGATCCGGATCCAGTCGGTCTTGCCATTTCCCTGTAAAATACCGAAGATAAACAGATCGATAAAACCTCCGGAAAATGTAAGACCTACGGCAATGTTCAAAATATGGGCGATCATGTAAGCCGCGCCTGCCAGGATCACCTGGACTACAAAAAGGATGGGAGCCACAAACAGGAAAGAAAATTCCAGGGGCTCTGTGATCCCTGTCAACATACAGGTTAAGGCTGCGGAGAGAAGGAGGCCTCCCGCCTGTTTTTTCTTCTCAGGTTTCGCACAGCGGTACATGGCAAGAGCCGCTCCCGGAAGTCCGAAGATCATAAAGATAAACTCTCCGGAAAAATACCTGGTGGCGTCTGCGCTGAAGTGTACTGTGGAAGGATCTGCCAGCTGAGCAAAGAAAATATTCTGGCCTCCCTGGACCAGCTGTCCTGCCACTTCCATGGTACCGCCTACAGCAGTCTGCCAGAATGGAAGATAAAATACATGATGGAGTCCAAAGGGGATCAGGGCTCTCTTAATGATACCGAAGATAAGAGTTCCCACGTAGCCGGTTCCTGTAACCAGGCCGCCCAGCGCGTAGATCCCGTTCTGTACCACCGGCCATACAAAATACATGGCAATTCCCACGAGAAGGTAAACCACTGTGGAAATGATAGGCACAAATCTGGAACCGCCGAAAAAGGAAAGGGCGTTTGGAAGCTGGATCTTGTAAAAGCGGTTATGAAGAGCCGCCACACCCAGTCCTACGATAATACCTCCGAAAACACCCATCTGCAAAGTGGGGATACCGCAGACTTCCGCAATGGTTCCAGGCAGTACAGTAGAGGCAAGAGAACCGTCCTCAAGAATTTGTCCCTGCACCTGGAGTACTGCGGAAATGGTGGTATGCATAACAAAGAAAGAGATCATAGCCGCCAGAGCCGCTACCTCCTTTTCCTTCTTCGCCATACCGATAGCTACTCCTACTGCAAAGATGAGAGGCAGATTGTCAAAAATCACATTTCCTGCCTGGCTCATAATGGTCAGCAGAGCATTCAGAAGGGTTCCGTCGCCTAAAATCCCCTCCAGTCCGTAAGTTTCAATGGTTGTTGCGTTAGTCAGTGAGCTTCCGATTCCCAGCAGAAGTCCTGCCACAGGAAGAATAGCGATAGGAAGCATAAAACTTCTGCCCACTCTCTGAAGTACGCCAAAAATCTTGTCCTTCATTTTTTTCTCCTTTCGTTCCGGACATGGGGAAGGATGAGTAAAAAAAGAAGGCATAAACTTTTCTGTCTGAGTATTTTGCATACTCAAAAACAGATAGCTTATGCCTTTTCAGTTACACACTATCTTCTATATCCGGTCTTTCAATTATAGGGTTATTATAAAGGACGGCACCGGAATACGTCAATTCACATTTCCGACAGATTTCTCGAACATTTTCTGTGAATATTTTACAAAAATTTTAGATTCTGCGGATATCATTAAACATTACAAAAACCATCAAAACCATCAGAAGAACAAACCCTGCAAAGTGTATCATTCCCTCCACATTAGGGTTGATTTTCTTTCTCCGTATAGCCTCGATGATGAGAAAAACAAGTCTTCCCCCGTCCAGTGCAGGGATCGGCAGAAGGTTCATCACGCCCAGATTGGCGGAAAGGAGGATGGCCCAGTAGAGCATCTGCATCCATACCATAACCGTTCCTTCCGTCTTTGCTTCTTCATAGGAGTCGCCGATCACGTTGATGATCCCCACAGGGCCTGACAGATCGTTGACCGTGAACTGGCCTTTCACCAGCATAACCAGACTTTCAATGGTGCTGGTGATCCAGTACCGCACCTCTACGGCGCTGTATTTGATCACACCCGGGAAATTGGTCTTTTCCCGGTAAAGATTATAGACAAATCCCGAATCTACCTGCTTCGTCATCTTTGGTGTTACGGAAATCTGCCGGATATCTCCATTTCGCTCTATGCCCAGGGTGATCTCCGATCCGTCTAACGGATTGGCGGCAATATAGTCCTGTATATCCTGGCCGGTACTGATCTTTACTCCGTTGATCTCCCGGATGATATCCCCTGCCTGGACTCCGGCCTCCATCATAGACCCGTCCAGCATGACCTGGGTGACCTCCGGTTCTCCCTCAGTAATATTATAATAAAAACCAAGCAGATAGCTGGTCTGGCTGTCTGCAGTATAGGAAATTTCATGTTCCTCCCCGTCCCGCTCATAGGTCAGGGTCACATTTTCATCCTGAAGCCCGTGAAGGGTCATATACAGTTCCAGATCTCTTCCAATGGAAATATGCCTACCCTGAAACTCTGTGATCACATCTCCCTCCTGAAGTCCGGCTTTCTGGGCCGGAGACCCTTCCTCAACCTGAAGGACCGTAGAGGGATCATAACCGATAACACTGGTAATGATCATGGCAAAAATGAAGGCCAGAATAAAATTAAAGATCGGCCCTGCCGCTACCACAGAGATCCTTGCCCAGACAGAGGCCCGGTTAAAAGATCCCTGGCTGTCGTCATCATCATCCTCTCCTACCATCATACAGGAGCCTCCGATGGGAAACAGCTTTAAAGAATACCGAGTCTCACCAACGACTTTAGAAAAAAGTCTCGGCCCCATCCCCAGAGAAAATTCTGTTACTGCAATACCATTCCTTTTTGCCAGAAGAAAATGTCCCAGCTCATGAAAAATAACGATCACAGAAAATACCAAGATTGCAATAATAATACTCAATTTACCACCTGCCTTCGATCCACCTGTAAATATCCTGTTCAATCTCCAGAATTTCTTCTATTCCCGGATCCTGGATCACCTGATGTCTATCCATAGCTTCTTCAATAATCCTGTAAATATCCAGGAAAGAGATTTTTCTATTCAGAAACAGGGCCACTGCTTTTTCATTAGCTGCGTTAAATACTGTGGGCATAGAGCCTCCTGCCCTGGAAGCTTCCATAGCCAAAGGAAGTCCTTTAAAAGTCTCTGTATCCGGCGCCTCGAAAGTAATAGATCCCAGTTTTGCAAAATCCAGTCTCTCATCATCCAGAAATCTTCTTTCTCCCCGATACAGGGCATATTGAATAGGAAGACGCATATCCGGACTGCCAAGCTGAGCCATAACACTGCCGTCCACAAACTCTACCATAGAGTGGATCACACTCTGAGGCTGGACTACTACCTGGATCTGATCCAGATTCACCCCGAAAAGCCATTTTGCCTCCATAACTTCCAGGCCCTTATTTACCAGGGTAGCGGAATCAATGGTGATCTTATGGCCCATAGCCCAGTTGGGATGCTTCAGAGCGTCCTCCACCCGGACATGTTCCAGATCTTCCCGTTTCTTTCCACGGAAAGGCCCTCCGGAAGCGGTAATCAGAAGTTTCCGGATACTTCCGGCTCTTTCTCCGTGAAGGCACTGGTAAATGGCGCTGTGTTCACTGTCCACAGGGTAGATCTTTACGCCCTTTTTCTCTGCCAAAGGCATGATAATATGTCCGGCGGTTACCAGGGTCTCTTTATTGGCCAGAGCAATATCTTTTCCCGCGCAGATGGCTTCAATGGTAGGACGGATTCCGATCATTCCCACAATGGCCGTCACAAGGATCTCTGCCTCCTCCATAACTGCCAGCTGGATCAGGCCCTCCATGCCCCCTGCTACTTTACAGCCTGTATCTTTCACCCGGACTTCCAGTTCTTTTGCCAGAGCCGGGGCGCCCACTGCCGCAAGCTTTGGCCGGAAGGCGCGGATCTGCTTTTCCAGCAGATCGATATTTTTTCCGGCAGCCAGGCCTACCACCTGAAAATCTTCATTCTTACTTACAATATCCAAAGTCTGGGTTCCGATAGAGCCGGTAGAGCCCAATACTGCGATCTTTGTCATAATTTTATCCCCTTTATATACAGCACAAAATGCGAAACAATTTGTCTGGTATCTTTAAAATCTCACATCATATCAGTACATTAGCCAGAAAGTAAATAAACGGCGCAGTAAAGATCACGCTGTCAAACCGGTCCAGGATACCGCCGTGGCCGGGGATCAGCGTCCCGTAATCTTTTATGCCTTTATTTCTCTTTATAGCAGAGGCGGCCAGATCTCCTACCATAGAGATCAGAGCTCCCACAGCGCAGATCAGGGCATACATCCAGGGCGTATGTCCCTGAGCAGGATTTACCCCGGCGATGATCAGGGCGTAAACGGCCCCTAAAAGAGCAGCTCCCGCCACGCCGCCTACAGCTCCCTCTATGGATTTCTTAGGGCTCAGTACCGGAGCCATCTTGTGTTTTCCTATAAGGCGTCCTACGCAGTAAGCACAGGTATCGCTGCCCCAGGAACTTAGAAAGATCAGCACCACCAGCCAGACGCCTCCTTCCAGGTTTCTGGTCTTGTATATATAAGACAGCATCACCGCCACATAGAGGATTCCAAACATGGCGGCCATGATCTGTTCTGCCTGATATTTGGGATAGGTAAATACATAGACACACATAAGTAATACCAGAGCAAAGAGCAGAATTATCAGGGAAATCTCTTCACTCTGTTCCCACAAAAGAGTAAGATAGTAACCCGCTGCTCCAATGTATCCTGCGATCTCCAGAGGGCCGAACCCCTTCTGATGGACGCCCATAGCCCGGTAAAGCTCATTCATACCGATAATAGAAACCGCCAAGAGTACTGTAAAAAGCACTGCGCTTCCCGCTGCTATGGAAGCAGCAGCTATGATCACCAGAACGATACCGCTGAAAAGCCTTGTCCAGAACATCTTAGTCCTCCTTTACGCCGCCATATCTGCGGTCTCTCTTATTATATTTTTCAATAGCCTTTACAAATTCCGCCTTGTCGAAATCCGGCCATGCCACATCTGTAAAATAAAATTCTGTGTAGGCCAGCTGCCACATAAGAAAATTAGACAGCCGCTCCTCCCCGCTGGTACGGATCAGCAGATCCGGATCCGGCAGGCCTCTGGTATCCAGATAACCGGAAATGGTATCCTCCGTGATATCCTCCGGTAACAGGCTGCCCTTTTTCACATCTTCCGCCATATGACGGACTGCTCTTGTGATCTCATCTCTGCTTCCATAGTTCAGAGCGATCTGGAAGTGAAGCTCATCAAACTGGCTGGAGTACTCCTCCAACTCCCGGATCTTATCCTGGAGATCCTGATCAAAGGCCTTCGGGTCCCCAATGACCCGCACCCGCATCTTATTATCCCGGGAAATTTTAATGCATTTTTTCATATAATTCCGGAACAGCTTCATCAGACCGTCCACCTCTTCCTTGGACCGTTTCCAGTTCTCTGTGGAAAAAGCGTATACAGTCAGATACTTGATCCCTAATTCCTTCGCCACTGTGCAGATCTTTTCCAGATTATCACAGCCTTTTACATGTCCGTAAGTCCTGGGCATACCTTTAGCTTTGGCCCAGCGTCCGTTTCCATCCAGAATAATGGCCACATGTCTGGGAACTACCATAATTCTCTCCTCCTACGCATAAAAGAGGCACAATACCTATATTTTGTATGTGCCCCTTCTACTGTTTTTATACAGTCATGATCTCTTTGGATTTTTCTTCCACTGCTTTATCGATTTCTTTTACATATTTATCTGTAGACTTCTGGATCTTATCCTCCAATTCTTTGATCTCATCTTCAGATACATCCTGTTTTGCCAGCTTTTTAAAGGAATCATTGGCATCTCTGCGGACATTGCGGACAGCTACTTTTGCAGCCTCTCCTTTTTTCTTTACGTCCTTGACCAGTTCTTTTCTTCTTTCCTCTGTAAGTTCCGGCAGTACCAGACGGATCACTTTTCCATCGTTATTGGGGTTTAAGCCCAGATCTGAAGCCAGGATCGCTTTCTGGATCTCTTTGATCATAGAAGATTCCCAGGGCTGGATCTGGATCATTCTGGCTTCCGGCACCATGATATTTGCCACCTGCTGAAGAGGTGTTGGACTTCCATAATAGTCTACGGTAATTTTATCTAAAATATGCGGATTGGCTCTTCCTGCACGGATAGTAGAATATTCTTTTACCAGACCGTCCAGGGTTTTCTGCATCTTGTTTTCATATTTTTGGATTCTTTCATCTGTTGCCATAAATATTTCCTCCTGTTTCTATCTCTTCTTCCTTTTCGGAAGGATTTTCCTATACCAGTACTTTTGTACCGGTGAATCTGCCATGAGCGGTATTTACGATACTGTTCTCTTCATTGAGGCCGAATACCAGCATAGGCATCTTATTCTCCATACACATAATGGAAGCAGTCATATCCATAACCGCCAGCTTTTTGTCGATCACTTCCTGGATACTGATCTCATCATATTTCTTTGCGTCGGGATTCAGTTTAGGATCGCTGTCATAAACACCGTCTACTGCCTTGGCCAGGAAGATAGTGTCTGCCTCGATCTCAATAGCCCTTAGCACGGTAGCCGTATCTGTAGAAAAATAGGGATGTCCCGTTCCGCCGGCCATAAATACCACCATATTCCGCTCAAAATATTTGTTGGCCCGGTCTTTTGAAAAAAGCTTTGTAAAAGAACCGCATTCGAAAGGTGTGAGCACACTGGTCTTCATACCTGCGGCGCGAAAAATTTCTGAAACATAAATACAATTCATAACGGTAGCAAGCATCCCGATCTGATCCGCTTTGGTACGGTCAATATTCTCACTGGTCCGTCCTCTCCAGAAATTGCCTCCTCCGATAACGATTCCTACCTGGATACCTTCTTCTACCAGGACCTTTACCTGCTTTGCCACTTCCATTACCGTATCTTCGTCAAAGCCGGTTTTTTTCGGTCCCGCAAGAGCTTCTCCGCTTAATTTCAGTAATATTCTCTTCATTATTCAAGCTCCTTTATCTTACTTTAGTGTCCTGATGCATCACATACTAATGCAATATCTGACGCTTTTCTTTAGTATACCGGGAAAAGTGTACAATTTCAAGAAATATTTCTAAAATTCAAAAACTCTGAAGCAAAAGGACCGCCGCCCCGGATCTTGTCCTCAGGGCAGCAGTCCTTCTTAGTTTTTACAGGGTCTGGAACAGACTCCAGTATCCCTGTAAAAAGATATACAAAATAATGATCGGCAGGATAAAAGTAAAATAAACTTTCAGCTTTTTCGGGAAGTTAATGCCCTTCCCTGTGTTTGCTTCTTTTATAAAGTTATCCCAGCCCCAGCCGTATCTGGTCACACAGAACAGCAGATAGATCAGAGAACCTAAAGGCAGGATATTGTTGCTCACCAGGAAGTCCTCAAAATCCATGATATTCTTGCCCAGGATAGTAAAATCGCTCCAGATCGTCAGCCCGAAGATACAGGGCAGGGAAAGAACTGCGATCGCGATCCCATTAATAACTGTGGCTTTCTTTAAGCTCCATCCCCACAGGTCTGTAGCGCAAGAGATGATATTCTGGAATACAGCGATAATGGTGGTCAGCGCTGCGAAAGTCATAAACAGGAAGAACATGGCTCCCCAGATCCTTCCTCCCGCCATATGATTAAATACATTTGGCAGGGTGACGAATACCAGGCCTGGTCCCTCGCCGGGATCTATGCCGTAGGCAGAGCAGGCAGGGAAAATGATCAGGCCTGCGATAAGCGCCACACAGGTATCCAGCACCAGAATATTTATGGCTTCTCCTGTAAGCTTTCTCTCTTTGCCGATATAGCTTCCGAAGATAGCAAGAGCTCCGATTCCGCAGCTCAGTGTAAAGAAAGCCTGTCCCATAGCTGCGAATATAACTTCAGAAATGGGATAGTCTGTCAGCTTTCCGAAATCCGGAAGAAGATAAAACTTCAATCCCTCTGTAGCTCCCGGCAGAAGACTGGAATTTACTGCCAGCACTACCATCAGAAGGAAAAGCACCACCATCATGATCTTGTTAATCCTTTCCACACCGCTCTGAAGCCCCATAGAGCAGACCAGGAATCCTAAGACTACGATGATCAGCATCCAGATCAGCATAGTAGGAAGATCTGTGGTCAGGTTTGCGTAAACCTGGCTGACGCCTTCTGCGTCCAGCCCTACAAAATCCCCTTTCAGCATTTTAAAGAAATAGATCAGCATCCATCCGCCGATAGTCGTATAGAACATCATCAGCAGGAAATTTCCCGCGATCCCCACATAGCGGTAGAGATGCCATTTGGCCCCTTTCTTTTCCAGGACATTAAAAGACAGGGCAATACTTTTCTGACTGGCACGTCCCACAGCAAATTCCATGACCATGATAGGAAGCCCCATAACGATCAGGAAGAACAGATAGATCAGCACGAAAGCCGCGCCGCCGTACTTTCCTGTAATGTAGGGGAAACGCCAGACATTTCCCAGACCTATGGCGCACCCTGCAGAGATCAGGATGAAACCGATCCGGGAAGAAAATCTTTCTCTTTCCATTTTTCTTTACCTCTTTTACATTTTTAGACGGAAGATATTATACCGCAAAGCGGGGAGCCAAGCGAGCATTTATGTTCATTTGGCGACCGCCAGCGATACTAGTGTGCTGTATCACTCACATTTCGCATAATAACTTGCCTGAACTTCCATCTGCGGCGTTGTCGTCAATCGGCGTAGCCACCGCTACGCCTCATTCCTCCGCCTTGCAGAATGAGAAGTTCATTCGTCGTTATTATGCTGAAAGCGAATGATACAGCACACTACTAGCCGCCCTGCGGCTAGTATACCATGGTTCTTTACCGGCTTTCAATACTTCCGATATTTTTTATCAGAAGAGA
>DWUX01000001.1 GCA_019120545.1 Candidatus Blautia stercoripullorum
AATGTATAAATATTCCTGACATATGACTAATGCGACAGCTCCTCGTTTCTTCTTATTTTTAAGTAAGTGTGAAAAATCACAGTACATTATACGACAATCCATAAAAAAAAACAATTACAAATATTTAACAGCCATTGCGTTTGAAAAGCCTCTATGATAGAATAAGTCGGGTAATGAGAAGAAACAGGACTATTTTTGGTCAGATTCTCTAATATAGCTGGAAATTCTTTCACAGCTGACCGAAAATATGTAAAAATAATATAAGATGAAGAGGTTATATTCTATGTATACAGTGCTGAAACAAGAAGGACGGGCCAAGAGAGCCCGTATGGAAACTGTACACGGGACTATTGAAACCCCGGTGTTCATGAATGTGGGTACAGCCGCCGCCATTAAGGGAGCTGTGTCTACGGTGGATCTTCACGAGATCAAAACCCAGGTGGAACTTTCCAACACGTATCATCTCCATGTGAGGCCGGGAGATAAGGTAGTGAAGCAGCTGGGGGGACTGCACAAGTTTATGAACTGGGACCGTCCCATTCTTACTGATTCCGGCGGATTCCAGGTGTTTTCCCTGGCAAAGCTGCGCCAGATCAAGGAGGAAGGTGTTTATTTCCATTCCCATGTAGACGGAAGAAAAATCTTTATGGGACCTGAGGAAAGTATGCAGATCCAGTCCAATCTGGGTTCTACTATTGCCATGGCTTTTGACGAATGCGCCCCCAGCAAGGCAGACCGGAAGTATGTGGAAAATTCTGTGGCAAGGACCACCCGGTGGCTTGTACGGTGCAAAGAAGAGATGGCCCGTCTGAATTCCCTGGAAGATACAGTAAATCCTCATCAGCTTCTCTTCGGCATCAATCAGGGAGCGGTTTATGACGATATTCGTATCGCCCACGCCCAGGAAATTTCCAAGCTGGATCTGGACGGTTATGCTATCGGAGGACTGGCGGTAGGGGAGACCCATGAGGAAATGTACCGGATCCTGGACAATGTGGTTCCCTATCTTCCCGTAGATAAACCTACCTATCTTATGGGGGTAGGAACACCGGCGAATATCCTGGAAGCCGTATCCAGAGGGGTGGATTTCTTTGACTGTGTATACCCAAGCCGCAATGGCCGCCATGGTCATGTTTACACAAACTTTGGAAAGATCAATCTGTTTAACGCCAAATATGAGCTGGATCCCAGACCTATTGAAGAGGGCTGTCAGTGTCCCACCTGCCGTCATTACAGCAGGGCTTATATCCGCCATCTGCTGAAAGCCAAAGAAATGCTGGGCATGCGGCTGTGTGTGCTCCACAATCTTTATTTCTACAACACTATGATGGAGGAGATCCGTCAGGCGCTGGATGAGGGAAGATACGAGGAATACAAAAAGCAGAAACTGGAAAGCATGGCTGCAGGGCAAAAGGACTGACTGTTTTGGAAAAAATCCCAGAAAATACTTGAAGAAAAGGAAAAAATTGTGTATGATAGCCATAGTGTCTAAATGAGGAAGACAACGTTTACTATTTTAGGTTTAGGAGGAAACAACATGCTATTATCAACATCAACAACAAGCGGCGCAGGTGCAATGCTGAGCCTTGTCATACCCCTTGCCATATTCTTTCTGTTAATGTATTTCATGATCATGAGACCCCAGAAGAAAGAACAGCAGAGGGTAAAGAGTATGCTGGCTGCCATGGAAGTAGGCGATACAGTGGTGACTACCAGCGGTTTCTACGGAGTCCTGATTAACATTACCGAGGAAGACGTGATCGTGGAATTTGGAAACAACAGAAACTGTAGGATTCCTATGAGAAAGTCAGCTATCGCAGAAGTAGAAAAAGCCAGCGATGGTATAGCAGAATAAAAAAACGAAACAATAAGAAAAGAATGGGAGCTATCGCATTTTATGCACATAAGAGAATGCGGCAGCTCTTTTTTCTTATCCGGATTACAGGAGGTACAAAGATCATGGCGTTTATCAGCCTGTTTGAAGTGATCGGCCCCAATATGGTAGGGCCTTCCAGTTCCCATACTGCCGGGGCAGCTTCTATGGCCCTTCTGGCCAGAAAGCTGTTTCCGGGGGAAATCAAAGAAGTGCATTTTATATTATACGGTTCCTTTGCCAAGACTTACCGGGGACACGGCACAGACCGGGCCCTGATGGGAGGCATGCTGGGATTTGAAACGGACGATCTTCGGATCAGGGACTCTCTGGCCCTGGCGGAAAAAGCAGGGATCGGCTATACATTTACAATTTCTGAGGAGACGGACGGCATTCATCCCAATACTGCGGATATGGAAATCCTGGGAACAAAAGGAGAGAGGCTTTTTGTCCGGGGAGAATCCCTGGGAGGCGGAAAAGTAAAGATCGTAAAGCTGAACAATATTTCCGTGGATTTTACAGGAGAATACAGTACCCTTATCGTCAGCCAGACAGACAAGCCGGGGGTAGTTGCTCATATTACGAAAGTTTTAAGCGAAGCCGGGGTGAACATTGCCTTTATGCGGCTGTTCCGGGAAGAAAAAGGAGCCACTGCCTATACGGTGGTGGAATCTGATGAAAAGATCCCTGAAGACATACCGGAGAAGATCAAGGAAAATCCCCTGGTTTCCCATATCATGCTGGTGCAGCTATAGGAGGAAGAAAAATGGAGTTTAACCATGGAACAGAATTACTGGAATTGTGTGAGAAAAATAAAATGCCGATTTCCCTGGCTATGAAAAAAAGAGAAGCGGAATTTTCCGGGATCACGGAAGAGGAAGTGGAAAAAAAGATGAGAAAGGCCTGGAAGATCATGAAAGAATCTGCCAGAAAGCCTTTAGAGCATCCGGTTCCTTCTATAGGGGGCCTGATCGGCGGAGAAGCAAAGAAACTGAAAGAATATCATGAGAAAGGCAAGAGTGTCTGCGGCGATCTAATGTCCAGAGCCATTATGTATGCGATGGCTGTTCTGGAAGTAAACGCTTCTATGGGGGTGATCGTGGCGGCTCCTACTGCCGGTTCTTCGGGAGTGGTACCGGGTGTCCTGCTGGCCCTCCAGGAAGAATATGATCTGTCAGATGAAGAGATTTTAAATGGCCTGTATACAGCGGGAGCTGTAGGATATCTCCTCATGCGGAACGCCTCTGTGGCAGGAGCCGAAGCAGGATGTCAGGCAGAGGTAGGGGCGGCTTCTGCTATGGCTGCCGCCGCTGCTGTGGAGACCATGGGAGGTACCCCCGCAATGTGTATGAATGCCGCCTCCGGAGCCCTGGCAAATCTTCTGGGACTGGTCTGCGATCCCATTGCCGGCCTGGTGGAAGCTCCCTGTCAGAACCGGAATTCCGTAGGAGCGGCCAACGCTATGATCTGCGCCCAGCAGGCCCTGGCCGGGATCACCCAGGTAATTCCTTTTGACCAGATGGCGGAAGCCATGTATCATGTAGGAAGAAGCCTTCCTTTCGAACTGCGGGAAAGCGCTCTGGGAGGCTGCGCCGGAACCCCTGCCGCCTGCGCCCGGACCTGCGAGATCTTTTCCGCAGATTCTTAAGATTTTCCACTTGACAGAAAGATAGGAACATCTGTTCCGGATTTATCGCAAAAAAAAATTCCCAAAGGGGGAGGCCCCGCATTTGGGAAAGAAAGGAGAAAACATATTATATATAAACCTGCCGGTCAAGCAGGAGAATCTTTAGGCGAAGCCCGGCGGCCACATCAGTTTCAGACTGTGCAGCCGCTGTCTTCTTTCTGAACAATTATGAGTATAGAGGATAATTGTGACGACCCTGTGTCTGGAAAATAAAGGATTTCTAAAGTCTGATAAAAAACTATAAATGTCGGGAAAAGCCTTCGGAAAGAATGGAAGATATAACGAAAAGGCATAGCCGGTTATCCTATTATGACTTGAATTGTGGATAGAAAAGGATTATCATATTACTAATTACATTGTGAAAATTGACTGAATCAGAATGTAAGGACAGGAAAGGAGACTATAAATATGGAATATAAGATTTCCCTGATCCCCGGAGATGGTATTGGTCCGGAGATCGTTGGAGAGGCTAAGAAAATATTAGATAAGGTCTGTGAAAAATACGGACATAAATTTAATTATGAGGAAGTGCTTCTGGGAGGAGCTTCCATTGACGCCTGCGGGGTGCCGCTTACTCAGGAAGCTATTGACACAGCAAAAAGTTCTGACGCAGTACTGATGGGATCCATTGGAGGAGACGCCAAGACTTCTCCCTGGTATCAGCTGGAGCCTTCCAAGAGACCGGAGGCAGGACTTTTAGCTATCCGGAAAGCTCTGAATCTTTTTGCGAATCTTCGTCCCGCTTATTTATATAATGAACTAAAGGGAGCCTGCCCTTTAAAAGAAGAAGTGATCGGGGACGGTTTTGACATGATCATTGTCCGGGAACTGACCGGAGGCCTTTATTTCGGAGAGAGAAAGACCGTAGAGGAAAACGGTGTGAGAAAGGCCATCGACACCCTGACTTATGATGAGAATGAGATCCGCCGGATCGCAGTGAAAGCTTTTGAGATCGCTGGCAAGAGGAAAAAGAAAGTTACCAGTGTGGATAAGGCCAACGTATTGGATTCCTCCAGACTCTGGAGAAAAGTAGTGGAAGATGTGGCTGCAGATTATCCGGATATTACCCTGGAGCATATGCTGGTAGATAACTGCGCTATGCAGCTGGTACATAACCCGGGACAGTTTGATGTGATCCTTACAGAGAACATGTTCGGAGATATTTTGTCTGATGAGGCTAGTATGGTTACCGGATCTATCGGAATGCTTTCCTCTGCCAGCCTAAATGAGACGAAATTCGGCCTTTATGAGCCAAGCCACGGTTCTGCCCCGGACATTGCGGGAAAAGGAATCGCAAATCCCATTGCCACCATCCTTTCCGCAGCTATGATGCTCCGCTTCTCCCTGGATCTGGATAAAGAAGCAGACGCAGTGGAAGCAGCAGTCCAGCAGGTGCTCAAAGAAGGCTACCGTACAGTGGATATCATGTCCGAAGGCATGAAACAGGTAGGCACAAAAGAAATGGGAGATCTGATCGCGGAACGCATATAAAAGGATCTGAAGCATAAAGATGAAAAAATGTGCGACGTTATAAGACATAGGATATAGAAAGGAAAGAAGATTATGAGAAGTGACGCAGTAAAAACAGGGATGCAGCAGGCACCCCACCG